>NZ_JBQHSG010000105.1:0-321 GCF_052066375.1 Bariatricus sp. HCP28S3_A7 | reverse complement strand
CCACTCAGTCACTATTACCATCATCCGAAGAATCGAGTAAAAGTGCTTCGTTCGACTTGCATGTGTTAGGCACGCCGCCAGCGTTCATCCTGAGCCAGGATCAAACTCTCGCATAAAAAAGTTAGGTCTGGTCTTTTCAGACCTTACGGTTTATGCGCTCCGTGCGTTCTTGGTGAGGTCCTTTCGAACCTAGAACCATCGGAGCTTCATTGTTTGTATCCAGTCCAGAATCGCTTGGCAATTCTGTTCCTTCTTACTGTTTTTAGGTTTGTTAAATCTGTCGATTCAACCGTTCTTGAAAAATCTCTTAAAGAATTTTCA
>NZ_JBQHSG010000104.1:0-324 GCF_052066375.1 Bariatricus sp. HCP28S3_A7 | reverse complement strand
ATGATATTGGGGTCAAAAGCCCCTCTATAGTACCTTGAAAAGTTCATATATTTTGCAGTAAATACAAGCCTAAATGGTTTACTTGCTGTATAATAGAGATATCTTAGGAAGGAAGGTAATCTCTATGTCATTCAAAGAAAACGCTTACCAGCAAATGTCTTTTACAGATAGTTTTTCCGGATTAACTGCCAGGGAACAGAAAGCACTGGAAAGATCCTGGGCAAAAGTTTTTGCCGATGAAATATTTCCTGCCATTGATGAAAAGCGTTTTTCTGTCTTATACAGTGATAAGGCATCCAGACCGAATACTCCGGTCAACGTGAT
>NZ_JBQHSG010000103.1:0-330 GCF_052066375.1 Bariatricus sp. HCP28S3_A7 | reverse complement strand
TACTCATAAAGCAGACTTGCATAGTATTTTCCGGAAGGCTCCTGACTTATGGTTACCGACTTCAGGACATACCCCTCCGGTATTTCCCGATGTTTCCTGATCTTCACTTCCCTCAGTTTCGGAAGCCGGATCTTTCCCTTTTCCAGACGAATATTCCCATTCACCACATTCGTTGTATAGCTCTTCCTGCTTCGATGTCTCGACTTGAATTTCGGAAAACCAACAGCAGGATTTACAAAAAAGTTCTTATAAGCCTTCTCCAAATGAATCTGCACATTCGCCAGTGCAAGGGAATCTACTTCTTTCAGCCACGGATATTCTTTCTTATAG
>NZ_JBQHSG010000102.1:0-344 GCF_052066375.1 Bariatricus sp. HCP28S3_A7 | reverse complement strand
TGGGAGAGCGCCTGCCTTGCAAGCAGGAGGTCACGAGTTCGAATCTCGTATTCTCCACGCAGATAATGAAGAGAGCAGATGGTGTTGGCAGATAGGATTCTGAGCCAGGCTTGCCTGAACGAAGAAGGCTGTATGACAACAGAAGGATATTCGAAGAATATCCGTGACTGAGGAACAACGTTCTGAAGTCCCATATGCGGACTAGATTATTCGCTCTACTCCTTCTTATCTATATGTACCTTGAAAACTGCATACAAAGAAAATCAATTCTCAAATATATAGAGAAAGACATCCGAGGTGATTGTTATTCTTAAGAGTAACAATTAACTAACACTTCGAGAAAA
>NZ_JBQHSG010000101.1:0-364 GCF_052066375.1 Bariatricus sp. HCP28S3_A7 | reverse complement strand
GAGAAGTTGGTTTCTGGCATGATGCGAACCAACACCAGCCCCAACAACAAGCACAAACTGCCCCCCAAGATGACAGGCATTTGCAGGTTTATGTTTCCCAGCAGTGTGCCCGGCACCACGCCCAGAACGCCGCCGATTTGCCCCATTTGACTGCCCCGCAGGAACACCTTGTCTATGGGTTTGTCCTTTTCCTCCGAGGCAATCCACGCCTCCAGAGCGCCGGTGATGAAGGTATCACCGCAACCCCAGACAACCTGGGCCAGCAGAACCGGCGCGAACCACGGTAGCGCACCCTCCATCAGAAAGCCCAGGCCGTAGAGGAACATTCCAATCAGCACCGAGCGCCGACGGCTATACAAATCCG
>NZ_JBQHSG010000100.1:0-368 GCF_052066375.1 Bariatricus sp. HCP28S3_A7 | reverse complement strand
GTTAAGACCTAAGCGGCCGATGGTACTGCACTGGAGACGGTGTGGGAGAGCAGGTGGCCGCCAGAATCAAAAAAGAAAAGCTGGTTTTACCAGTGATTAAAGATTAGAAAAGATTCTGGTCTTTAATGACTGATAAAATATCAGTCAGAGAAATGTGTGTACATTGCACCTCGAGAACAAGTTCTCTCGGTCGTGTGCAGGCACACTATATAACAGAGTAATTTCTTGCTTACAGATGCAAGCATCTGACACAATAAATGATCTGTTATGCAATGTACCTTGAAAATCGCATACAAAGAAAATCAATTCTCAAATAAATAGAGAAAGACATCCGAGGTGATTGTTATTCTTAAGAGTAACAATTAACT
>NZ_JBQHSG010000099.1:0-375 GCF_052066375.1 Bariatricus sp. HCP28S3_A7 | reverse complement strand
TCTTTTCTCTTCTCTGCTTGGTTCTCACAGACTTCATACTCATAAAGCAGACTTGCATAGTATTTTCCGGAAGGCTCCTGACTTATGGTTACCGACTTCAGGACATACCCCGCTGGTATTTCCCGATGTTTCCTGATCTTCACTTCCTTCAGTTTCGGAAGCCGGATCTTTCCGTTTCCCAGACGAATATTCCCATTCACCACATTCGTTGTATAGCTCTTCCTGCTTCGATGTCTCGACTTGAATTTCGGAAAACCAACAGCCGGATTTACAAAAAAGTTCTTATAAGCCTTCTCCAAATGAATCTGCACATTCGCCAGTGCAAGGGAATCTACTTCTTTCAGCCACGGATATTCTTTCTTATAGGCTGCCGGA
>NZ_JBQHSG010000098.1:0-432 GCF_052066375.1 Bariatricus sp. HCP28S3_A7 | reverse complement strand
CCTAAGATATCTCTATTATACAGCAAGTAAACCATTTAGGCTTGTATTTACTGCAAAATATATGAACTTTTCAAGGTACTATAGAGGGGCTTTTGACCCCAATATCATTTTAATATAACTAATATCAAGAATGTTTTCCTTGCACCACAGCAACATATCAGCTCCGCGTTTGATTTTAGATCTTATCCTAACAAATCTTTCGATATTGAGATTTGTTACGAAACTTGCGGAAAAATGATAACGGAAAATTATTCCATTGATATTGATTTTATTGGTAATTTATTAACTATGGAACCAGAGATTAAAGATGAACTTTCTGCATTGAATATTCCTGTGCGGTAACACCGCAAATCCGGCAGACGGGAAACCGTCTGTCCGGACTTGCGGGAACCGCTTATGCGAGTTTACTCGCGTAATGCTTTATCTAAGCCG
>NZ_JBQHSG010000097.1:0-433 GCF_052066375.1 Bariatricus sp. HCP28S3_A7 | reverse complement strand
TCTTCCTTAGTAATCCAGCGACGTTTTCCCTGTTCGACAATGGACTGCTCTGAAAAACAGCGAATAAAAAGTTCATACTCAGAGACATCTTCGAATCCTGTTTTGGTGATATCATAAAGGGTTTCTGCATCTTTTAAAAACTGTTCCATACGCTCTTCCAGTGTAGAACTTCTTTCATGATAAAATACTTTGTTGAAATCATTCGGCTGTGCGTAATGCAAAAGTGTCTCTGGAAGCATTTCCGGCTTTACACTATGAATATATGTGACTAATCGGGATATGCAGGAGTAGATCAATTCACTTCGTGCAAGCATACGCATGTTTGAATTAATCATCAAGGAGTCCATTCGACGAATCTTGCCATCAAGCTCCATCATTTTGGCGATTTCTTTATTATAGTTTTGGATGGCAGCTTTGTATAAATCAACTCCGT
>NZ_JBQHSG010000096.1:0-461 GCF_052066375.1 Bariatricus sp. HCP28S3_A7 | reverse complement strand
GAGCGGATCTTACAGGAATGGTTTCCGCGGAAAGTAAGTTTGAAATGGTAGGATAGGAAAGAAATGGATGGAGAGATAAAACTTTGTATGTGGTTTTGAAGGTACATAAAAAGAGATAGCTGCAGACTTTGGAAACAAGGTTTGCAGTTTTTTTGTGCGAAAAAATAGTAATAATAAATGAATTTTGTTTCCTTTGGCACTGATATGAAGTGGTGTATTATCACTCTAATATATTGAACTGTTTTATTGATTATCGTAATAATATAGAAAAATGTATTTAAATTAATGATTAGACTTTTGGAATAGGAAATGTTACCAGCATCATGAAGCAATTATATGGGGAATCCCAAAAGAGGTAGTGTCAAGTAATCTATGAAAAACTGGGCCGAAAAAAACAGGCTCAAACGAACCTTGAAAATTGCAAATATATAAGACGGAAGGCCCTCCGGGGGCTCAGGGCG
>NZ_JBQHSG010000095.1:0-485 GCF_052066375.1 Bariatricus sp. HCP28S3_A7 | reverse complement strand
AACAGAGCCTTGCAAAATGGCTCTGAATTACCGGAATATGTGGCTCCCAATCTCCGGAATGGTGGCTCTCAAAGTCCGGACAGGTGGCTCAAAGAGTCTCGGAATAATCAGTTTAGCCCTGGCAAATCCGTCTCTGACGCGGTTTCCAGGCTTTGCCAATGAATCATGAGCGGTAGAGGCTCATGTCAAGCACACCGTGGAATAATGCTTGATGGCTGGCCGCTGATTATGTCTCACACTGTCCGCCTAATATGGCACAGGTGGCCGTTTAGGCTGGCAATCTGCAATAATACTGAGATGAAACATTTCTCTGTAAAGTTCTAACACTCCATGTCTGCTCTGCTGCTTCTTTCTCATACCAGTCACGAGCTTCCTTGAATATTCCGGCGTTTGTGTCCGTGCTGTCCGGTCAGAAGGAAACCACAGAATCAATGATTGACTGGTGAAATCCTATCAGATATTGCGGCATTGTAAAGCCTGCTACA
>NZ_JBQHSG010000094.1:0-493 GCF_052066375.1 Bariatricus sp. HCP28S3_A7 | reverse complement strand
AATCCAATATCCATTCAGACTCACAGTTTATAAAAGAACATCTGGAAGCCTTGCCAAAACAAGAAGAAAACACAAGTATGATCGTGGATGGGGCCTACTATAGTGAGGAAGCCGAAACAATGGCTGCCGAGAAGAACATCGAACTACTTCCTACTGCATTGACAGCCAAAAAGAATCGGCGAGATGTTTCCGGATTTGAAATGGACGAAGAAAAAACAAAAGTGATAAAGTGTCCGGTAGGAAACACACCTAGAAGTTGTTGTTATAAGAAGAGCAATGATGAATTTAAAATCACCTTTGACAGAGATGTATGCGCAAACTGTCCACATAAGGAACAGTGTCATGCCAAAATATTCAAAAAAATAGCAAGAGTACTTATTACGAAAAAGAGCCTGATTCGCCTCGCACTAGAGGAGAGAATGTCTAGTGAAACATATAATCTGTATCGCAGGATACGAAACGGAGTAGAAACGATTCCCTCAATTCTTCGAAG
>NZ_JBQHSG010000093.1:0-500 GCF_052066375.1 Bariatricus sp. HCP28S3_A7 | reverse complement strand
TTTTCTCGAAGTGTTAGTTAATTGTTACTCTTAAGAATAACAATCACCTCGGATGTCTTTCTCTATATATTTGAGAATTGATTTTCTTTGTATGCAGTTTTCAAGGTACATTGCATAACAGATCATCTGTTATGTATTTTCTGACTGATGTTATCAGTCATTAAAAACCAGAAATCTTATTTCTAATCTTTAATCACTGGTAAAACCAGCTATCATTAACAGCACTGCCCTGCTGATTGGGTTGACCGCAGAATCCCCTCAGACTCTGTGTCTGTATCTATATGAACTTCGACGGCGAATCCGTCTTATTTTTTGCAGTTCTGGCGGCCACCTGCTCTCCCACACCGTCTCCAGTGCAGTACCATCGGCCGCTTAGGTCTTAACCATCATGTTCGGGATGGGAACGGGTGTGTCCCCTAAGCGCATCGCCACCAGAAATATTCTGTTATCTTTTTGATAACTAAACAATAGAAACAACCCTTACTTTTCTTCCTTAGAAA
>NZ_JBQHSG010000092.1:0-506 GCF_052066375.1 Bariatricus sp. HCP28S3_A7 | reverse complement strand
CCAGTATGAGCTGATTGATAAGCAGTTTGACTGTATGGCAAAATATCTTTCATGGGATATGCTTTTCAAAAAATCATATTATGCAACAGCCAGAGATGAACTTGAAAAAAATAAGGATTCCATGAACGAACTTGAGTGGATTGGAAAAAATTTATAAAGCACACACCAAATTCCAGTCTTGCACTCTGTTGATGTGCTGATTTTTCTGCGCTATACTCCTTCAAAAAGGGGGGTGTTTTTATGGGTAAAGAAATCTATAACATTATCAATGATATGGCAGAGGTACTAAATGCATCACAGATGCAGAAATTGCAAGAAGTTTTAATAAATCGTTTGTCAGAGAATAATACAGTTGACTATTTACAAACCGGTAATGAGGAATTTCTTGATATGTTTTTAACAAGATATAGCAAGAATTCTCCCACCTCTTTAGGTGGCGAGATGAATTGCAAAAAAATACGAGAGAACACTTGTTCTAATGTGCCGGATGTGGTACAATATAATCA
>NZ_JBQHSG010000091.1:0-526 GCF_052066375.1 Bariatricus sp. HCP28S3_A7 | reverse complement strand
TCTTTTCTCTTCTCTGCTTGGTTCTCACAGACTTCATACTCATAAAGCAGACTTGCATAGTATTTTCCGGAAGGCTCCTGACTTATGGTTACCGACTTCAGGACATACCCCTCCGGTATTTCCCGATGTTTCCTGATCTTCACTTCCTTCAGTTTCGGAAGCCGGATCTTTCCGTTTCTCAGACGAATATTCCCATTCACCACATTCGTTGTATAGCTCTTCCTGCTTCGATGTCTGGACTTGAATTTCGGAAAACCAACAACCGGATTTACAAAAAAATTCTTATAAGCCTTCTCCAAATGAAGCTGCACATTCGCCAGTGCAAGGGAATCTACTTCTTTCAGCCACGGATATTCTTTCTTATAGACTGCCGGAGTCGTCTTCTTCATTTTCTTCGTTGCCTCATATTCCTTTCTCTTGTCATCCAGCATGATATTATAAATAAAACGGCAGCATCCAAATGTTTTAGCAAGAAGTTCTTCCTGTTTTTTATCCGGGTAAATCCGGAATTTATACGCTTTGTTCA
>NZ_JBQHSG010000090.1:0-577 GCF_052066375.1 Bariatricus sp. HCP28S3_A7 | reverse complement strand
GGGGTATGTCCTGAAGTCGGTAACCATAAGTCAGGAGCCTTCCGGAAAATACTATGCAAGTCTGCTTTATGAGTATGAAGTCTGTGAGAACCAAGCAGAGAAGAGAAAAGAAGCAGAACCGGAAGTGCTGGGGATTGATTATGCGATGAGTGGGATGGCGGTCTTTTCGGATGGAACAAGGTGTGAGTATCCGGGATATTTCAGAAAGGCAATGGTGTGTCTTGCGAGGGAACAGAGGAAACTGTCCCGGTGTCAGAAGGGGAGCCGGAATTACGAAAAACAAAGGAAAAAGGTTGCAGTCTGTCATGAGAAGGTCCGGAACCAGAGGAAGGATTTTCACCATAAGCTGAGTCAGGAACTGGCAGAGAGATATGATGCGGTTGCAGTGGAAGATCTGGATATGAAAGCGATGAGTCAGTGCCTGCATCTGGGGAAGGGAGTTATGGATAACGGATATGGAATGTTTCGGGATATGCTTGCATATAAGCTGGAAGATAGAGGAAAGAAGCTGATAAAGGTCGATCGGTTTTATCCATCCAGTAAAACCTGCAGCAAATGCGGAAAGATCAAGAAAGAA
>NZ_JBQHSG010000089.1:0-588 GCF_052066375.1 Bariatricus sp. HCP28S3_A7 | reverse complement strand
GTGAAAAACTCCAATCTATCAAAAATCGCATGTGAATTATAGTGAATTACTCCAACTCGCAAAGGGCTGGGGTAATTTTGTATCTGACCGCATTAATATTTGGCGCTTACGCAACTAACGGAACCTATTATTTCAGAGCGAATTTAGGAAAACACCCTGTAACTGGGAAACAAATACAAAAATATCGCAGTGGATTTGCAACAAAGAAAGAGGCTCGGGCAGAATATTCAAAGCTTATTCTGTCTACACCAGATGAGCTTACGGAAAAGAAAGAGGAAGTGACTTTCAAAAAATTTATTCAGAAGATTTATCTTCCCTGGTATAAAACCCAGGTAAAAGAAAGTACATACAAGAACAGGTATGCTACCATTGAAAAACACTTTTCCTATTTCTATAAGATGAATACTGACAAAATTGAGCCAATTCATGTGCAAAACTGGCAATTAAAACTGGCAAAAAACTACAGCCCAAATTATGTGAATATTCCTGTGCGGTAACACCGCAAATCCGGCAGACGGGAAACCGTCTGTCCGGACTTGCGGGAACCGCTTATGCGAGTTTACTCGCGTAATGCTTTATCTAAGCCGT
>NZ_JBQHSG010000088.1:0-657 GCF_052066375.1 Bariatricus sp. HCP28S3_A7 | reverse complement strand
CGGATTTTTTGAGAAAAAGGTAAAATATTATTCGAGAAAAGCATTCAAGAGATGCTGTAACTTACATTAGTTACAGCATACTTCTCAAATAATAATACTTCTCGGATAATCGGTATTATTCGAGTTCTAAAATAATACCGATATGCGAAAATCCATTGACGGACTCTGCGCCGTTATCGAAGACCAGCTTAAGATGGATCCGTCGTCCAGTGCTCTCTTCCTTTTCTGCGGAAGAAGACGGGACAGGATCAAAGCCTTGTTCCGGGAACCGGACGGCTTCGTTCTAATCTATAAGCGCTTGTCTGTCCGCGGCGGCTATCAATGGCCCAGGAAGCAGTCGGAGGTCCGGAATCTTTCCTGGCGGGAGTTTGACTGGCTGATGTCGGGGATCGATATTGACCAGCCAAAAGCCCTCAAAGCAGAGTAAAAAGTATCTGGATTTCAGCAGAAATCCTGCACAGAAAAACCCGGAAATCCCTTGTAAATTCGGCATTTTTCAGGAGTCATTTTCCTTTAGTAAAAGCCCCGTTTCTGGTATAATAAAGATATCAAATCCGAGGAGAGAACCGATGGCTTCCAATGCGAAAGATATCCAGCTTCGAGAGCTGAAAGATACAGTATCACAACTGAAAACAATGGTATCTGAACAGACTGAGC
>NZ_JBQHSG010000087.1:0-845 GCF_052066375.1 Bariatricus sp. HCP28S3_A7 | reverse complement strand
TTTCTCGACAATTCCATTATACCAAACGGAATGTATTTATGCCTTTTTTATTGGCTGAAATATTGAATTTTCAAGGTTCAGCACACCTTAGAGGTGTGGGAAGTTTTAGTTGGTAATTTATGAAATGTTAGCGAATTAGCAAAAGAGGAAACTAGTGTGAAAGAAAGTAGAGGAAAGCCATAAATTGGCGCACTTGAATAAGCTGTCTAAGGCAAGCAACTTTTTGAAGTGTTATAGAGTTAGGAAATCAGATCAAGAAGCTAATGGTTCATCAGGAGGAAGTCCTTTGCCTTTTGTTTTTCAAGCAGAGGTGCAGGCATATCGATTTTGTAAAAACCGCTCGGATTCCACTGCTCGCCAGTAGACAGCATCTGGTAGATGGCGGTAAGAATCATACGGGCAATAGCGATAATGGCTCTTTTCTTGCCACGACGTTTAACAAGTGATTCATATTTCTTTTTGTAGTAAGAAGATTTGTCAGATTTTACGGCTGCATGAGCACACTGTACTAATGCAGGTTTGAGGTAGACTCCGGCACCTGTAATCCGAACAGATTTCTTCTTACCAGCAGATTCATTGCTGCCTGGTGTAAGACCAGCCCAGCAACATAAGCGTTTGGAACTTGAGAACTGAGACATATCAGTACCGATTTCGGAGATGATAGTGATTGCACTATCATCTCCGAAATCGGTACAGAGAATCTGGACAGCATTTTCAAAATCAGGATTAGAAGAAAGTAAGCGCCAAATATTCCTGCGGATTTCCTGATCCTCAAGTTTTGCCTATAATTGTAGTCGATAGATATTTAGACTATTTCACTACAATTATGGAGGATAGGTTATGGC
>NZ_JBQHSG010000086.1:0-845 GCF_052066375.1 Bariatricus sp. HCP28S3_A7 | reverse complement strand
ACATTATACCAGAAAAAGGGAGGTCAATGCTCTTTTTATTTGCATTCTCCCATAAAATCAAGGTTTTTATTGAATTTTGGGACAAAAAAACAGGTAGTTTTTGACACTACCTAACACTGGATGGAGGACCTGATATGTTGAAATATAAAAATGTTGTCTTTGATTTTGGAAATGTAATCGCTACTTTTGATGAAGACTATATTCTTGGAAAATTCTGTGATTCGCCGGAAGACCTCGAACTTTTGCGTAACGCAGTCTTCTATAACTGGGCGCAACTTGATGAGGGTACTGCTGATTATGACACATCCATACAGCACGCAAAAACACTTGTACCTGAGCGTCTGCATGACAATGTAACGGATTTTTTCCGGAACTGGCACAAATATCTGCAGCCAATTGAAGAAATCTGGTCTCTGATCCGAAAACTGAAAGAAAACGGAGCATCTGTCTATATTCTTTCCAATGCTCCGACTCATTTCGCTGATCATGCAGATTTTTATGAAATCGTCCAAGAATTTGACGGAATCGTATTCTCTGCACCGATTGTTATGGCAAAACCAAAACCGGAGATCTATCATCATCTGTTCGATACTTATCATTTGAAACCGGAGGATAGTTTCTTCATTGATGATAAACCGGAAAATATTGCTGCCGGCCAGGCACTTGGGATGGACGGATATATTTTCAAGGGGGATATCTCAGAGGTTTGCAGAAAGCTTGGATTAGGCTAAAGAGACAGCGGGGAAGGTGTGGTGGGGGGGGGGGGGGGGGGGGGGGGGGGGGGGGGGGGGGGGGGGGGGGGGGGGGGGGGGGGGGGGGGGCGGGGGGGGGGGGGGGGCTGGCGG
>NZ_JBQHSG010000085.1:0-929 GCF_052066375.1 Bariatricus sp. HCP28S3_A7 | reverse complement strand
GGGCACACTGCTGGGAAACATAAACCTGCAAATGCCTGTCATCTTGGGGGGCAGTTTGTGCTTGTTGTTGGGGCTGGTGTTGGTTCGCATCATGCCAGAAACCAACTTCTCCCCTGCTATTGAGGAACGGCAGGGCTTGCTTAAAGACTTTGTCTGCCTGTTCAAGCTCAACCTGGGCTTTGTGAAAGGCGCACCTGTGTTGCTGGCGCTCTTAGCAATCACACTATGCGGGGGACTTGCCAGTGAAGGCTTTGACCGGCTCTCCACCGCTCATTTTCTGGATGACACGGTAATACCCGTTATCGGGCCGCTGAACAGCGTCACTTGGTTCGGTGTTATCAGTCTTATCGGCAGCGGCTTAGGTATTCTGGCTTCTCAGTTGCTCATCGCCCGCATGGAGAAAAAAGGGACTGTCAGCCGAACCAGTGTGGTCATGTCCACCAGCGCCGGGTATATCCTGTGCCTGGTTCTCTTCGCGGTGGGGCGGAGCTTTTGGTTCATGTTGTTGGTGTTCCTGCTGGCGGGGCTTATGCGCACCATCAAGGAGCCTGTGCTGGCCGCCTGGATGAACGACCATGTGGATGAGAAAATGCGCGCCACAGTCTTTTCCACCAGCGGACAGCTGGACTCTTTCGGGCAGATCATCGGCGGGCCTATTGTGGGGCTGGTAGCCCAGCAGGTGTCCATACCCTGGGGGCTGGTCTGTACCGCTTTCCTGCTGTTGCCCGCGCTGTTCTTAGTGCCGGTGGCGGGAAAGAAGCGGGATTGATATGGCATAGTTAAGTTTACTGACGAGCGGGAGATTACTTCCGCTCGTCTTCATTTAGTAGCGCAAAATTTGAGGACTCTTTATTTCCTTATTCGGTATAGCGGAGGCGGCTGTCAATTCGACATAATTTTCTTGTGATACTTTACCGTACATGAGCATT
>NZ_JBQHSG010000084.1:0-1004 GCF_052066375.1 Bariatricus sp. HCP28S3_A7 | reverse complement strand
TATGATTATGAAACTCTTCACAACAAAGATCTCTACCACGATTGTGTGAAAGATCTAAGTGCTTCCATTGCAAAACTGATGGGAATCAGCGGTAAAGTCAGGCGTATGGATTCCATGATGATTGAATCCAACATCCGCAAACTCAGTCGGATGGAACTGATATACACCTGCATCGCGAAGCTGGCGGTGTATGTGAATAAAATCAATGGTTCCGCTCTGTCTGACGATTTAAAACACTATATCGATCCTAACGATTTTAACAGAGTGATTTATCATCAGCGCAGTACCAATGCAGATGATCGTATAAAGCAACTCTTAACGGATGCAGATAAACTCCTTGCCTTGTGTGAGTCTGATTACAATGATTCAACAGAGTATGATCTGTTTGTCAGATGCCTTTCAGAACAAACCATTGTTAAAAATGAAAAGCGCAGACTCCGGACAAAAGAAGACGGCGGCATGAAATCATCCATGATGCAAAATCCTTCTGATCCGGAAGCTACATTCCGAAGCAAGGCAGGAAAAGAGCATCGGGGATATGTAGCCAATCTTGAGGAATCCGTTGGAGCCAATGGTTCTGTTGTAACAGAGTATCAGTATGAGCAAAACAACCACAGTGACAGTCAGTTTATCCAAGAACACCTTGAGCAGATGAGTAAACAGGAAGAACGGACTGTTATAGTCGCAGATGGAGCATACAGCGGAACAGAAAACACACAACTTGCAGCTGATAAAAACGTAGAACTGATTACCACAAGCCTGACAGGGAAACCAGCTCCGGATATCCTTGCTGATTTTGAATTTAACGAAGAGGGAACAAAAGTCCTCCGATGTCCAGCCGGCCATTCACCGAAAAGCTGTTCTTATATGAAACAAAGCAATCAGTGTGCCGTTTCCTTTCTGCATGAGCAGTGTGTAGGCTGTCCGTATCAGGATCAATGCAAGCCGAAGATTTATAAGCGGGTTGCAAAAATAGTAACATCCAAAGCAGCTCATGAACGTGC
>NZ_JBQHSG010000083.1:0-1056 GCF_052066375.1 Bariatricus sp. HCP28S3_A7 | reverse complement strand
TCCAGCTCTGGCTAAATAACTTAATAGCAAAACAAATGGGGTGGCTCCGTTAGTCCGGACAGGTGGCTCTCGCCACATCGGACTGGCGGCTCCGCCGCACCATAATATTCATTTATCATTTGAAAAATCATAATTAATGCCAAAATAGATATTTTTCACATATAATTTTGCTTCTTCTATCGGTGGACGCTGCACCATTCTCCACTCTTTCTCATGTTTCCAACAATGTGCCTTTATTCTATACCAAAATTTTGAAGAAAATGTTCTTTTTTCTTTATATAGAACACGTGACATTCTTTTTTTATTTTCCATATCTGAAAAATCATATTCAACACAAATCCCTTTATAACCATTGGCATAATATGCCCACATTAGAATTGAATCGTTCTGCTCCGAAAAACACGATACTCTTATACCTTGATCTTGCTTCCCAACCTTTCCTGAACAATTTTTTGATACATCCTCTATTAATTGTTCCTTGTAATCCAACAAGTTCCATTTTTCGCAAAAATAATTGATTACATCATTTTTCTCGATTTTTAATGGTGCTTCCTCTGATTCATTTATCGTAGTTTGCAAAAACAAATACAAATCATGCTTGCTATGCCCATATGGAAAATCTTTTGCCTTTTGCTCCATAAAACTTTGATTTGTTTTTAAACACATCATAATTGTATTATATATGTCAAAATTCCGAGTCTCCTTTATTCTGTCCTCTAAATCAGTATTCTGCTTGTTGTCGTCTTCCGTATTCAAATTGTTCTGTAAAATGTAAAAACTAATCAATCCAAAATGCTGTGAATCTGCTATGTATATCAATTCACTATAACATTCAAATGGGTCATTAAATACCTCCACCGGATCAAAATGAACCGTGTCATTTTCTATACTTGCTAATGCATATTTCAGGTTTCCAAAATATTTATACATTTTATCGGGACATTGTATGATATTGGGGTCAAAAGCCCCTCTATAGTACCTTGAAAAGTTCATATATTTTGCAGTAAATACAAGCCTAAATGGTTTACTTGCTGTATAATAGAGATATCTTAGGAA
>NZ_JBQHSG010000082.1:0-1108 GCF_052066375.1 Bariatricus sp. HCP28S3_A7 | reverse complement strand
CGCAAATGCGTTTTTCAACGGCCGCTATGCGGAGCAGAACGGCCGCTCGTATTTAGTTGATTGTTGATAAGTTATCGTATGTTTATCTTGATTGTGTAGTGTTTTGTTGCTCTTTTCATGATGGAATTAGCAGACACTTCATCATTCAAAATCATAGCTTTCCAGCTGTCTGGATCCCGTTGAGAGCAAACGATCGTACTCCGGTGCTGTTCATTGCGTTTCTCCAGTAATTCAAAAAGAATCTTGATTTCGCGCTCATCTGTGATCGTATGAAGCAGAAAGTCATCAAGGATGATCAGATCCCATTTAAGATACTTTTTCATCTTGCGGGCATATTTATCATAGTCCTGCTCTTTAAGAGCAACCATGCTCTCCAGGAGCTCTTCACTATGAAAATATCCAACGTTATATCTATTGCAGGCTTTAATACCAATGGCCTTGGCCAGATAGGACTTTCCGGCATCAGATTCGCCGAGAATACAAAGATTATAGCCCCTTTCAATGAAATCCAGTGAAGAAAGAACATCGGTTATCCCTGATGGAAGGTATTCTCTCTTATCAGAGTCAATGCACTCAGACAGTTCTTCAGGTGATCCTTTTAGATGAGCTGCCGTTAATCGATTCTTCAGTGTAGTACTGACTTTTTCTTGAAACTGTGGTTCTATAAGCTCTGCAATCAGTGTCAGACGGTCCATTTCAAGGAATCCAGGCTTATGATACAGATCATCCAGCGTTGCAGCCATTGTCGATAGTTTCAGCTCATTGAGTTCATCAACAAGCTCATTGATGAGTTCGGTTCCGGTAAGCATCAGTCATCTGCCTCCTCTCTCATCTGATCCGCAAGCGCTTTGCTGCGGGATAAAAGAGTATCAATGCTAGAGGCTTCCGGAGGCATGACATAACCACCCCTTGTTGGTTCTTTCTTTTGGACAGACCCATGTCGATAACCGGCATCGCCAAGATCATCTGCAATGACAGAGATGGTGTTCTTAATAAAGGTATATTTCTGTTTGTTTAATGAGATTGCCTGTTTACAGCACTCCTCTAAAGCTTTGTTACTGTACTTTTTGGTAAAGTTCAGGATACCAAGACACATGCGGTATGTCTG
>NZ_JBQHSG010000081.1:0-1172 GCF_052066375.1 Bariatricus sp. HCP28S3_A7 | reverse complement strand
ACCGCGGGGCACGCGGGGATAGCTTATTGATACTTAGCCCTATCGGGTTATTGAGTAAGAAGCCCCTACTTCAAAGCTTTAGGGCTTAAGTAGTGGGAGCATGTCACAAATAAAAAAGCATTTATTCCATTTATCACAGGAGGAGATCCTGCACTGGATGTAACAAAAAAACTCTTGCTTGCCATGCAGGAGGCAGGAGCTGATCTGATTGAAGTGGGAATTCCATTCTCAGACCCGATCGCGGAGGGACCTGTCATTCAGGAGGCAGATGAACGTGCGCTGAAAGGCGGATGTACAACGGACAAGCTTTTTGACGCGATGAAAGAAATAAAAGATGAAATGTATGTGCCGCGTGTGTTTATGACTTATGTAAATGCAATTTACAGTTACGGGAAGAGGCATTTTATGGAACGTTGCGTTGAATGTGGAATGGTCGGCGTAATCGTACCGGATATGCCATATGAAGAAAAAGGAGAATTGGAAGATGTCTGCCGTGAATACGGAATCGAATTAATCTCTCTGATCGCGCCAACATCGGACAAAAGAATCCAGATGATCGCCAGGGAGGCGGAAGGATTCCTTTATTGTGTATCATCGCTTGGGGTAACCGGAGTGCGCAGTGAAATCAAGACCGATATTGGAGCAATGATCAGAAAAGTGAAAGAAGTGTCCGATATTCCATGTGCAGTCGGATTTGGAATTGCGACTCCGGATCAGGCAAAAGATATGGCAGCTGTGGCTGACGGAGTGATTGTAGGATCGGCGATTGTCAAAATAGTGGCAAAGTATGGAGAAGAATGCGTACCATATGTAAGTGACTATGTGAAAAGCATGAAAGAAGCGATATAACAATGAAATTGTTTGAATTGTCTGAAATAAATAAAAAACAAAAACATTATTGACAATTTCAAAATGAAGTGGTAAGATATGACTCGTTGATTGGTCAGTACTCAGAAATGAGACGGCGGGCAACGGGTCATAACTTATTTTAGAAGGGCTGAGACAGAGGCCAGGGGCGGTATGCAGAAGTCTGGTGAAAAAAAGTTGTTGACAAACGTCGAAAGATGTGATAATCTAATATAGCTGTCGCGAGACAGAGAAGAAAGAACATTGATAACTAAACAATAGACAACAACCCTGAAAATTCTTTAAGAGATTTTTCAAGAACGGTT
>NZ_JBQHSG010000080.1:0-1255 GCF_052066375.1 Bariatricus sp. HCP28S3_A7 | reverse complement strand
AGTCAGCATGGCAGGATCCAGAGTACCACGAGACACGAGAAACCTTGTGGGAACGAGCGGGGACCACCCCGTAAGGCTAAATACTCCTTAGTGACCGATAGCGCATAGTACTGTGAAGGAAAGGTGAAAAGGACCCCGGGAGGGGAGTGAAAGAGAACCTGAAACCCTGTGTTTACAAGCTGTGGAAGAACTTTATATGTTCAACCGCGTACTTTTTGTAGAACGGTCCGGCGAGTTACGCCATCTGGCAAGGTTAAGGACTGAAGGTCCGGAGCCGAAGTGAAAACAAGTCTTAATAGGGCGGGAAGTCAGATGGAGTAGACCCGAAACCGGGTGATCTATCCATGTCCAGGCTGAAGTTGCCGTAAAAGGCAATGGAGGGCCGAACCCACATCCGTTGAAAAGGGTGGGGATGAGGTGTGGATAGGGGAGAAATTCCAATCGAACCCGGAGATAGCTGGTTCTCCTCGAAATAGCTTTAGGGCTAGCCTCGTGAGAGTCTGCTGGAGGTAGAGCACTGAATTTGTGCGGGGGCGTCAAAGCTTACCAAGCGATATCAAACTCCGAATGCCAGCCAGATGATTCACGGGAGTCAGACTGCACGAGATAAGTTGGGCAGTCAAAAGGGAAAGAGCCCAGACCTGCAGCTAAGGTCCCAAAATGTGTGTTAAGTGGAAAAGGATGTGGGATTTCAAAGACAACCAGGATGTTGGCTTAGAAGCAGCCATACATTAAAAGAGTGCGTAATAGCTCACTGGTCGAGAGGTCCTGCGCCGAAAATGTCCGGGGCTGAAACACACTACCGAAGCTCAGGAATCTACAAAGTAGATTGGTAGAGGAGCATTGAATACGCGAAGAAGCAGTACCGGAAGGAGCTGTGGAGTGTATTGAAGAGAGAATGCCGGAATGAGTAGCGAGAGGAAGGTGAGAATCCTTCCGGCCGAATACCCAAGGTTTCCAGAGTAAAGCTGATCTGCTCTGGGTAAGTCGGGACCTAAGGCGAGGTCGAAAGACGTAGCCGATGGACAACAGGTTGAGATTCCTGTACTGCAGTATAACAGAACTGTGGGGACGCAGAAGGAGAGCACGACCGGGAATGGGATCCCGGAGCAAGCGAGGTAGGAGATGAGTTGGCAAATCCGCCCATCAATCCGAAGACGTGATGCGGACTGAACTAAAGTAAGGAAGAGTGTGAGCCAGCTGCCAAGAAAAGCCGCTATTGTTTGTACTGTACCCGTACCGTAAACCGACACAG
>NZ_JBQHSG010000079.1:0-1257 GCF_052066375.1 Bariatricus sp. HCP28S3_A7 | reverse complement strand
CCCAACCGAAAGGAGGGAGCTGCCGAAGGTGGGACCGATAACTGGGGTGAAGTCGTAACAAGGTAGCCGTATCGGAAGGTGCGGCTGGATCACCTCCTTTCTAAGGAAGAAGAAGTAAGGTGTTGTGTCTATTGCTTAGTTATCAAGGAGTGAGTGCGCAGATTAGCTTACAGAACTGTGACGCAAGCTTGCTTGCAGGAACAGGGATGGAAGATGAGATGCATAAGAAGGCTTGAACGTAGCCCGACAAGAAGCGCAGCGGATTGGAGGGTGAAGAGAAAGACTGCACTCACGAAAAAAAGATAACAGAATATTTCTGGTGGCGATGCGCTTAGGGGACACACCCGTTCCCATCCCGAACACGATGGTTAAGACCTAAGCGGCCGATGGTACTGCACTGGAGACGGTGTGGGAGAGCAGGTGGCCGCCAGAATCAAAAAAGAAAAGCTGGTTTTACCAGTGATTAAAGATTAGAAAAATTTTCTGGTTTTTAATGACTGATAACATCAGTCAGAAAATACATAACAGATGATCTGTTATGCAATGTACCTTGAAAATCGCATACAAAGAAAATCAATTCTCAAATAAATAGAGAAAGACATCCGAGGTGATTGTTATTCTTAAGAGTAACAATTAACTAACACTTCGAGAAAACGAAGTAAAAAAACAACCTTGAATACCAACGCATATAACGCTATATATGTGTCGATGTAAGAGAGCGACCCGTCGAATGATTTACGGAGCGGTTATCTCACGAGCAAAGCCCGTTCGATATCCTTTGCTTCGCAAATGATTCCGCAGATTGCAAAACGGTCTTATGGAAGCGAGCTTCCAACAACCGCTTTGAATCAGCAGAACCGCTTTCGACATCTATTGGTTATGCTAGAAAGAGCGCAGGGTGGATGCCTTGGCACTAAGAGCCGATGAAAGACGTGATAAGCTGCGAAAAGCTTCGGGGAGGAGCAAATATCCGACGATCCGGAGATATCTGAATGGGGAAACCCACTGGAGCAGACCTCCAGTATCCATACGCCAATCCATAACGTATGGAGGGGAACCCGGTGAACTGAAACATCTAAGTAGCCGGAGGAAGAGAAAACAACCGTGATTTCCAAAGTAGCGGCGAGCGAAATGGAAAGAGCCCAAACCGGAATGCGTGCATTCCGGGGTTCGGACTGCAGAAATGATCTGACAAGTTTAGCAGAATGGTTTTGGGAAAGCCAGCCAGAGAGGGTGAAAGCCCCGTAAGCGAAAGAC
>NZ_JBQHSG010000078.1:0-1359 GCF_052066375.1 Bariatricus sp. HCP28S3_A7 | reverse complement strand
CATCAATCCGAAGACGTGATGCGGACTGAACTAAAGTAAGGAAGAGTGTGAGCCAGCTGCCAAGAAAAGCCGCTATTGTTTGTACTGTACCCGTACCGTAAACCGACACAGGTAGGTGAGGAGAGAATCCTAAGGCCGACGGGAGAAGCATTGTTAAGGAACTCGGCAAAATGACTCCGTAACTTCGGGAGAAGGAGTGCCAGTGAGAGCTGGCCGCAGAGAATTGGCCCAAGCAACTGTTTAGCAAAAACACAGGTCTATGCAAAACCGAAAGGTGAGGTATATGGGCTGACGCCTGCCCGGTGCTGGAAGGTTAAGGGGAGAGGTTAGCGGAAACGCGAAGCTTTGAACTTAAGCCCCAGTAAACGGCGGCCGTAACTATAACGGTCCTAAGGTAGCGAAATTCCTTGTCGGGTAAGTTCCGACCCGCACGAAAGGCGTAATGATTTGGGCACTGTCTCGACAATGCACCCGGTGAAATTGAAGTACCAGTGAAGATGCTGGTTACCCGCGCCAGGACGGAAAGACCCCATGGAGCTTTACTCCAGCTTGATACTGGGATTCGGTATTGTATGTACAGGATAGGTGGGAGGCTAAGAAGTGGTTACGCCAGTAGCCACGGAGCCGCTGTTGGGATACCACCCTTGCAGTACTGGATTTCTAACCAGCAGCCGTGACCCGGCTGGGGGACAATGTCAGGCGGGGAGTTTGACTGGGGCGGTCGCCTCCGAAAGGGTATCGGAGGCGCTCAAAGGTTCCCTCAGAATGGTTGGAAACCATTCGAAGAGTGCAAAGGCAGAAGGGAGCTTGACTGCGACACCGACGGGTGGAGCAGGTACGAAAGTAGGACTTAGTGATCCGGTGGTATAAAGTGGGATTGCCATCGCTCAACGGATAAAAGCTACCCTGGGGATAACAGGCTTATCACTCCCAAGAGTTCACATCGACGGAGTGGTTTGGCACCTCGATGTCGGCTCATCGCATCCTGGGGCTGAAGTCGGTCCCAAGGGTTGGGCTGTTCGCCCATTAAAGCGGTACGCGAGCTGGGTTCAGAACGTCGTGAGACAGTTCGGTCCCTATCCGGCGTGGGCGTAGGATATTTGAGAGGAGCTGGCCTTAGTACGAGAGGACCGGGCTGGACCGACCGCTGGTGTATCTGTTGTCTTGCCAAAGGCATGGCAGAGTAGCCAAGTCGGGAAGGGATAAACGCTGAAGGCATCTAAGCGTGAAGCCCCCCTTAAGATGAGATATCCCTACGAAAGTAGTAAGACCCCTTGAAGACGACGAGGTAGATAGGGCAGAGGTGGAAGTGCAGTAATGCATGGAGCTGACTGTTACTAATCGGTCGAGGGCATAACC
>NZ_JBQHSG010000077.1:0-1420 GCF_052066375.1 Bariatricus sp. HCP28S3_A7 | reverse complement strand
TGCATATGGCGCGTCCCAACGGCCGGTTTTGCGGAGCAAAACGGCCGAAATGCGAAGCTGAACAGCCGTTAGGCTTTGATTGATACAGAAATCTCTAGGATAATATATTCATTCATCTATCAGATGAAAATATATTTCTTAGGAGGATGATGTATGCTGGACTACAAAAACATCATTATCAAACGTTATGCGCTTTCCATGTCAGGAAGTGAAATTGCCCGACAGCTTAGCGTAAGTAAATCAGGAGTCAATGACTTCCTCAGAGCATTTGAGAAGTGCGAAAACCTTTCTTATCCTTTGCCACCGGGTATCACTAACTACGGTATTGCTGAATTAGTGTATGGATCCATTCCCGGTTCCCCAGGTCGTAATGAATCCATTGAATACCCTGATTATGAGGAAGCGGCCAGACTTATGGCCACAAGGAAAAACATGACTCTCGTTTTTCTATGGAATCGCTACTCAAAAAAGTGTGCTGAAGAAGGCAAGCGTTTCTATCAGTACCGCCAGTACTGTGAGCTTTTTAACCGATGGTGTGAGGAAAACTATGAAACTGCGCATTTCGGTGCAGTTATTGCACAGAAGATGGAGGTCGATTTCGCTGGGCAGACATTTAACATGACCGATCCTCTTACCGGTGAGATTCTGACGATTGTTGTATTTGTGGCTATTCTTCCATACTCACAGTACATCTATGCCGAAGGGATGCTTTCGACAAGGGAACCGCAATGGATTGAGGTCAATAATCATGCTCTTGATTACTTTGGCGGTGTGCCGGCACTGGTTGTATGCGATAACTGCAAGCAGGCGGTAATCGTTAATCAAGACTGGATTGAACCCGAACTGAATAAGGATTACGCTGACTGGGCTGATCATTATGGAACTGTAATTCTTCCAGCCAAGGTCAGAAAGCCCAAATTTAAGAGTTCAGTAGAAAACGCGGTAGGTATTCTTGAGAAAGGTCTCTTCCATAAACTTGAAGAACAACAGTATTTTTCGCTGGATCAGTTCAACAAAGATCTTTGGAAGGAACTGGAAGCTCTCAATAAGGAGCCGTTTAAAAAGAAAGAACATAATAGATACTACTATTGGGAAGAGGAGAAACTTGAATTGATGCCGCTCCCCTCCATGCATTACGAGTACATGGAGAGAAAAACGGCAAAGGTATCAAGCGACTTCCACGTACGCTTTGACAATGCTTATTATAGCGTAGACAAAGCATTTTTGCACAAGAAAGTATCTATCAAGGCATCTTCTTCTGTTGTTCGCATTTATTCCCTTGCAGGCGAGTTCCTTTATGAATGGCCGAGAGCAACCCGTAAGGGTCAGTGGTCAACGGATCCAGAACATCTGCCTGAGAATTATAAAGGATTTACACAGTGGAACGGACCTTATTTCATTCAAAAGGCTTCTCTTGTTG
>NZ_JBQHSG010000076.1:0-1426 GCF_052066375.1 Bariatricus sp. HCP28S3_A7 | reverse complement strand
CGCCCTACTGCAAGTGGACGAATCGCATTCTCGCTGAGGTTATTAGTAAAGCTGCACCGCCCGTCTTCCAGATAGGTCTCCGCTGTATCACGCCGGTTGAGAACATAATTAACCGCTTTATCCATCCGGGTGTTCCGGACTGGCTTCTGCTGATCGAGCCACGACCAGAAAGCCTCCAGAACAGGTTTTTCCTTCTCGAGACGCAGCTGCTTTCGCTTTTCATAATCACCGGGATACTTTTTGTTAATGGAGTCCTCAATGGCGAATAACCGATTGCAGTACTGGACTCCCTGCACTGCCGGCTGACTGTAGTCATACTGTTTTCCTTTGGGAACGGCATCGATAAAGTATCGACGGATATGCGCCCAACAAGAGCAGCGTCTGATCCCTGGAAGATTGTTGTATCCCTGATATCCATCCGTTTCCAGGTATCCGCTGTAGCCTTCCAGGAACTCCCTTGCGTGACTGCCGCTCCTGGTCGGGGAATAGCCATACAGGATGATCGCCGGAAGTCCATCCTCGCCGCTTCGGAACAGCCACATGAATGATTGGGTCTGGGCTCGGCGCCCTTCCTCGTTCAATACCTGAACTCGGGTTTCATCTGCCATTGCAAAGCTGCGTTTCAGCAGCTCACGGTGGAAGTAATCATACATTGGCTGGAAGTAGTTCTGTGAACAGTAGATGATCCAGTTGGCAAGAGTGGTGCGGCTGATCTGAGCCCCATACTGTTTCCAGTCTTTCTCCTGCCGGTAAAGGGGAAGCCCATTGGCATACTTCTGATACATGGTCCATGCAACAGTGGATGCTGAGGCAGGACCTTTCCCAACCAGAGCCGCCGGAACCTGAGACTTTATGATCACAGGCTTTTCTGTATCGCCAAACCCTTCCTTGCAGGACGGACATCCGTAACTCTGGCTGTAGTATTCGATCACTTTACAAGTAGCAGGAATAAATTCCAGTTCCCGGCGGACATACTCCTCGCCGATCAGGACCATCTGCGTACCGCATACCGGACAGATCTGGTCTTCTTCCGGAAGAGGGATCACTACTTTTTCAACCTTCAGGCCTTTGAAGAGATCCTCATGGGTTGCCTTCTTTTTACGGGTATGTTCCTTGATCACAGTTTCTTCTTCCAGCAGGGACGGATCCTGTTCCATTTCTGCTTCATCAAAGAGATTCTGTTGTCCCGGAATATCATCAGATCTTCTTTCGCTGGAAGAGCCGAAAAGCTTTTTGGTCAGATAGTCCACCTGTTCCAGGAGTGCTTTCTCGTGACTGGATTTTTCGTCAATAATAAGACGGAGAGATTTGATCAGCTCAGTCTGTTCAGATACCATTGTTTTCAGTTGTGATACTGTATCTTTCAGCTCTCGAAGCTGGATATCTTTCGCATTGGAAGCCATCGGTTCTCTCCTCGGATTTGATA
>NZ_JBQHSG010000075.1:0-1438 GCF_052066375.1 Bariatricus sp. HCP28S3_A7 | reverse complement strand
GTGACTGAGTGGCGGACGGGTGAGTAACGCGTGGGTAACCTGCCTCATACAGGGGGATAACAGTTAGAAATGACTGCTAATACCGCATAAGACCACGGAGTCGCATGACTCAGTGGGAAAAACTCCGGTGGTATGAGATGGACCCGCGTCTGATTAGGTAGTTGGTGGGGTAACGGCCTACCAAGCCGACGATCAGTAGCCGACCTGAGAGGGTGACCGGCCACATTGGGACTGAGACACGGCCCAAACTCCTACGGGAGGCAGCAGTGGGGAATATTGCACAATGGGGGAAACCCTGATGCAGCGACGCCGCGTGAGCGAAGAAGTATTTCGGTATGTAAAGCTCTATCAGCAGGGAAGAAAATGACGGTACCTGACTAAGAAGCACCGGCTAAATACGTGCCAGCAGCCGCGGTAATACGTATGGTGCAAGCGTTATCCGGATTTACTGGGTGTAAAGGGAGCGTAGACGGCTGTGTAAGTCTGAAGTGAAAGCCCGGGGCTCAACCCCGGGACTGCTTTGGAAACTATGCAGCTAGAGTGTCGGAGAGGTAAGTGGAATTCCCAGTGTAGCGGTGAAATGCGTAGATATTGGGAGGAACACCAGTGGCGAAGGCGGCTTACTGGACGATGACTGACGTTGAGGCTCGAAAGCGTGGGGAGCAAACAGGATTAGATACCCTGGTAGTCCACGCCGTAAACGATGACTACTAGGTGTCGGGTGTCACAGACATTCGGTGCCGCAGCAAACGCAATAAGTAGTCCACCTGGGGAGTACGTTCGCAAGAATGAAACTCAAAGGAATTGACGGGGACCCGCACAAGCGGTGGAGCATGTGGTTTAATTCGAAGCAACGCGAAGAACCTTACCTGGTCTTGACATCCCTTTGACCGACGAGTAATGTCGTCTTTCCTTCGGGACAGAGGAGACAGGTGGTGCATGGTTGTCGTCAGCTCGTGTCGTGAGATGTTGGGTTAAGTCCCGCAACGAGCGCAACCCTTATCTTCAGTAGCCAGCATTTAAGGTGGGCACTCTGGAGAGACTGCCAGGGATAACCTGGAGGAAGGTGGGGATGACGTCAAATCATCATGCCCCTTATGACCAGGGCTACACACGTGCTACAATGGCGTAAACAAAGGGAAGCAGAGCCGCGAGGCCGAGCAAATCCCAAAAATAACGTCTCAGTTCGGATTGTAGTCTGCAACTCGACTACATGAAGCTGGAATCGCTAGTAATCGCGAATCAGCATGTCGCGGTGAATACGTTCCCGGGTCTTGTACACACCGCCCGTCACACCATGGGAGTTGGTAACGCCCGAAGTCAGTGACCCAACCGAAAGGAGGGAGCTGCCGAAGGTGGGACCGATAACTGGGGTGAAGTCGTAACAAGGTAGCCGTATCGGAAGGTGCGGCTGGATCACCTCCTTTCTAAGGAAGAA
>NZ_JBQHSG010000074.1:0-1546 GCF_052066375.1 Bariatricus sp. HCP28S3_A7 | reverse complement strand
AGAGCAGACTTCCAGAATATCTGCGCGATGCGCTTCATACACAGGTTGCAGTGGCATAAATCGCTATTTTATTAGCTGAAATATTGAATTTTCAAGGTACAAATCCCATTTGGGGTATGGGAAGTCTTAGTTATATATATAAAGTGATAGAGCTGTATTTTGAAAATAAAAAAAGGACCACTTCATTTTTGTGAAATGGCCTTAAGAAAAATATTCAGTTTTCACAAAATAGTCCTTTTAGTATTTATACATGGTAAGGATGCTCAAAATATTCAGCGTAGAATACTAAAAGGTCATTCAGATATTTTTTTAGATTGCTCATTTGCAATTCCTCCTTTCCTTATTTACAAGTTGATTATAGGATAGATGTAAAAGGATTGCTTGCCAAATCGAAAGAAGATATAGACAAATGTTGCAAAGGGGAGTATTTCATGCCGTTAAAATATGTTGACACAAAAGAGGAGATCATAGCGGTAAATAAGAAGTCAAAACATATTGAACCACATCTTCATAATGCACTGGAGATCGTTTGTGTAACAAGTGGATCATTAGAACTTGGTGTCGGACAGGAACTATACCATATGGAAAAAGGAGATATAGGCTTTGTATTTCCAGATGTTATTCATCACTATCAGGTACTGACACCCGGTGTAAATAAAGCGACTTATCTGATTGCATCGCCATTTACGATAGCCAAATTTGCAGATATCATGCAATCCATGGCTCCTGAATACCCAATCATCAAAGCGGAAAAGGTTGAACCGGAGGTATATAGGGTTATAAATGCAATTTTAGAGACAGAACAGTCGGATATTACTGTTGCACAGGCATATCTTCAAATTGTGTTGGCACGCTGCATAGGAAAATTAAATTTGGTAGAAAAGAGTAATGTGGGGAGCAATGATCTTATTTACCAGACGGTTTCCTATATATCAGCAAATTTCAAGAAGAGGTTTTCGTTGGAAGAGATGGCAAAAGACCTGGGGGTGAGCAAATATGTTTTATCCAGACTCTTTTCTAAAACATTCCATAGAAACTTTAATCAATATCTTAACGATGCAAGGCTGAACTATGCATGCCATCGTTTGGAAAATACGAGTGATTCTATTACAAACATTTGTCTGGATAGTGGATTTGAAAGTCAGAGAACATTTAACCGAGTATTTAAAGAAAGATATAAAATATCACCGAGTGATTATCGGAGTATTTGTGTGAAAGAGATGTTGTCATAAAAGGTTCTGTTGCCCATATGCTTTAACATAAATACTCCACCTCGGTGAGATAAATCGATAGTTTTCTTATTGCAGAATGCTTTAACAAGATATAGCAAGAATTCTCCCACCTCTTTAGGTGGCGAGATGAATTGCAAAAAATATGAGAGAACACTTGTTCTAAGGTGCCGGGTGTGGTATAATATAATCAGTCGAATAAAGGGAAGGATTGATTATAATATGGATTTGGATAATAATGCACATTCAGTATTTTTGTTATATTATCATTTGATTATGGTTGTGAAATATCGCCGGAAAGTGATAGATGATGTAAT
>NZ_JBQHSG010000073.1:0-1568 GCF_052066375.1 Bariatricus sp. HCP28S3_A7 | reverse complement strand
ACTAAAACTTCCCACACCTCTAAGGTGTGCTGAACCTTGAAAATTCAATATTTCAGCCAATAAAAAAGGCATAAATACATTCCGTTTGGTATAATGGAATTGTCGAGAAACCATTTTTACAAAGGAGATTTATGCCATGTCCATTTTAACACAGAATAGCACCAATGAGGTAGCATTACTTGACTGTATTCAGAGATTTTTTTCAAAACATCATGTGGGTGAGCTTTTGAAAAAATGTAATGGAACAAAAGAGAAAGGTGTTCCTGCTATCTCTATTCTGAGATACAAACTTGGCAACATCTTTGTGGGTCGGAGCATGTATATGCAGCAGCGTACCGGATCTTTTCATGAAGATTTCTCCAAGAATACCTTTTATCGTTTCCTGAATTCTTCAAAGACTAACTGGCTTCGTTTTACCTCGCTTCTTGCTGCCGATATCGTCAACAACGATATCAAAGAACTGACAGATGAATCCCGAAAAAATGTATTTATCATTGATGACAGTCTTTTCAATCGTACCAGTTGTAAGAAGACTGAGCTTGGTTCAAAAGTCTTCGATCACACCGGCATGAACTACAAAAAGGGCTATCGCATGCTTACATTAAGCTGGAGTGATGGAAACACCCTGATCCCTGTAAACAGTTGTCTTCTGGCTTCCTCTAAGGAATCCAACATTATTGGCCCAACGAAGGTATTTGATAAAAGAACGCTTGCCGGAAAACGTCGGAAACTTGCTCAAACCAAAGCGCCGGAGGCCATGATGACTCTTCTGGATACTGCAGTTACGGCCGGATTATCTGCGGATTATGTCCTTTTTGATTCCTGGTTTGCCAATCCAGCCCAGATAATGGAAATCAAATCAAAAGGGATGGACGTGATCGCCATGATCAAGAAGAGTTCACGTATTAAGTATGAATACTACGGCGAGCGGCTTAATATCAAGGAAATCTATTCCAGAAACAAGAAGCGCAGAGGAAGATCCAAGTATCTGCTTTCCGTTGATGTAAAGATTGGAAAAGAAAACCCGATCCCGGCTAAAATCGTCTGTGTCAGAAACAAGGCTAACCGTAAGGACTGGCTTGCTTTTGTATGCACAGATACGGCTCTTTCCGAAGAAGAGATCATTCGTATCTATGGAAAACGCTGGCAGATCGAAGTATTTTTCAAAACCTGTAAGTCCATGCTTAATCTTATCGGTGAATGTCATAGCTTATCATATGATGCGCTGACCGCCCATACAGCAATCGTGTTTACCAGATATATGCTGCTTGCGATGGAGCAGCGACAAAATGAAGATCAACGCACATTGGGTGAATTATTCTTTTTCCTGGTAGACGAAATGACAGATATTACTTTCTGTCGCGCCCTTGGCATCCTAATGGATGCTTTAAAGGCAAGCCTTCAGGAGATTCTGAAATTAAGCGACGAACAAATCTCCGCTTTCGTTGCTGATTTTGAGAGCAGACTTCCAGAATATCTGCGCGATGCGCTTCATACACAGGTTGCAGTGGCATAAATCGCTATTTTATTAGCTGAAATATTGAATTTTCAAGGTACAAATCCCATTT
>NZ_JBQHSG010000072.1:0-1599 GCF_052066375.1 Bariatricus sp. HCP28S3_A7 | reverse complement strand
TACCCTAAACTCCCATGCCCGCACACTTGGCACCACCATAAATGAAACTGTGTAAGCCGGAAGGTATTGAGTTTGTTTATGCCGTTCTGTATACTTATAGTAACGGCAAAGATCGTGTTTATTTTGGGCCAGTAGCCCGTACCCTAAACTGATTTCAGGTACTCTCATTTGCACCACCACCTGTCCAGCCTATTATTCATGGCAAAAGGACGTATAGTAAAATGATAAAAGTCAGAGTACCATGCCGTAAATTCTTCCAGGAGGTGCCTTTATGGATAAGATTTACGACAAATGTTGTGGTATTGATGTGCACAAAAAACTTATCGTTGCCTGTTTCCGATGCGGCAGAAAGCAGGAGCTACGTGAGTTTGGTGCAACAACCAGAGAACTCCTTACATTGGCTGACTGGCTCAAGGAGGGTGGCTGCGAAATGGTCGCCATGGAGAGCACAGCCTCTTATTGGAAACCTCTGTATAACATCCTTGAATCTTCTGACCTGAACGCAATGGTGGTCAATGCCCGTCATATGAAAGCAGTTCCCGGTCGGAAAACGGATGTGAAGGATGCGGAATGGATCGCAGACCTTCTTCAGCATGGACTGCTAAAGGCCAGTTATATTCCCGACAAGGATCAGCGGGAACTGAGGGAATTAGTCCGCTATCGTAAAAGCCTTGTAGGGGAACGCACCAGAGAGTTGAATCGGCTCCAAAAGATGCTTGAAGGAGCTAACATCAAGTTATCCGGAACTGTATCAGACATCAATGGCAAAAGCGCCCGTAGTATTCTGGAATATCTCCTAACCGGAGACTCCATCGATGAGGTAAAATACGATGAGATGTATAAGCAGAAAGTGATTGCTCATAATCTCAAAGCCACCAAGGAACAGATCATTGATGATCTTAATGGTGTGATGTCTCCGCTCCAGCGCAGGATGATGAAAGAACTTCTTATCCATTTGGATGAACTAAATACTCACATCAAAAACCTGGATGACGAGATTGACAACTTTATGAAACCGGAAGAAAAGCAGGCTTCCCAGGCAATTCAGGATGTAACCGGTATAGGCAATACAAGTGCCCAGGCCATCATCTCTGTCATTGGTACAGACATGGATCGTTTTCCGACAGATAAGCACATTTCATCTTGGGCAGGGTTATGTCCCGGAGATAATGAAAGCGCCAAAAAGAGAAAATCCGGGAAGACCAGAAAAGGTAACTCCCTGTTGCGCACAACATTAATCACCTGTGCACATGCAGCAGTAAAAAATAAGAAGTCCTACTTCCATGCGCAGTTCATGAGGATCAGTGCTCACCGTGGGCCAAAGCGTGCCTATGTAGCCGTTGCCCATTCCATGCTCATAGCAATATATCACATTCTCAAGGATGGTGTCGTTTTCAAGGATCTGGGAGCTGATTATTACAATCAGTTCAATAAGGAACGTAAAATAGCTGCATACCTCAAGAAGTTAAAAGCGCTTGGCTGGGAGGCTCCAGTAGTTGCCGCATAAGCCTGTCGGTTAAGTTCAAAATCAACCTTTTTGCACTAGATAGGGGTAGTTTGCGCTTTTTTGGCTATTCTGAAGGTTTTGTTTCATAGTAA
>NZ_JBQHSG010000071.1:0-1715 GCF_052066375.1 Bariatricus sp. HCP28S3_A7 | reverse complement strand
GACAAAATTTATTGTTTTCAAGGTATCTAACAGTTCTTCACAGGTATATTTTGATTCGAGCTTTTTCGTAAGAAAACGATAGATTATCAGTGCGAGAAAACAAATCAGAAAATGTGCCTTAATACGGTTTTCATCCTGTAGATAAACAGGTCTTGCCGAAAAATCCGTTTTCATAATTCGAAAACATTCTTCTATTTGCCATCTGCCTTCACTGACTTTTAAAACATCTCCAACTTCATCATCCAGAAGATCTGTGCATACAGCATAAAGTCCATCATATTGAGATTCTTCTGCAATCTTATTTTCGTCCAGGTAATGATGGATATCAGCGACTTCACCTTCTTTGGTAGAAGCTGTGGTTCCGATAAAACGGGCTGGATCGTTTGGGTTTTTACGATTCTTTTTTGTGTTTCCTGAATCTAACATTTTTTGTGCACGTTCCACTTGTTTATCGCGAAGCGTTTTCTGATAAATCGCATATTTAGGTGAGTATGTAATGATCAGGCGCTGGTGAAGTTTCTTTGTAGTATAGGGTTCATCTTTATAATAAAGGCCTTTATCATCTACAGGTAGTTTTGTGATATCAACGGGTGTATCATCCGAAACTCTTTTAAACCCTTGTGGATTCAAAGCCCATTCTTTTTCTTCTTTTTTCAGTTTCTTGATAGACTGGGTTACGATATAGGCTCTTTCTCCCATATGATTATAGGATCTGATATCTTCAGATCCCAGTCCGGCATCACTACAATAGATAAATTTCTGACAGCCAAACTCTCCAAGAACTTTCTTTTCCAATGGTTTTAGTGAGGTTTGTTCGTTTGCGTTTCCGGGGAAGAGTGAAAAAGCAAGTGGAATGCCATCCCCATCCATAAATAATCCCATTTGGATAATAGGATTTGGTCGGTGTTCTTTGCTTTTTCCGTATTTTTTGCTGCCATCTTCCTGTTCAATCTCAAAGTAATAATTCGAACAATCATAATAAAGGACTTTATCATTTCTGGATCCTAAAAAATGACTGTTTTTATAAACTTCTGATTGTATGAGATCACATTCATTCCCAAGAACGTCCAATGCACGATAAACATCATGGAGTTCATAAGAAGGCTTCTCTAAGAATTCTGACGCTGCTTTAAAAGAAGAGCGTTTGCTGGAAGGCTCCAGAATCCTGGCATAAACTAAATCGGAAAGGATTGCATTGATATCATATTTGAATTTATATTTTGATTTTAATTTGCGGCAAATTTTATCTATATGGAGTTGATAATAGATGGATTGTAAAAAAAGATAACCGCCGCGATAGAAAACTTGTTTCTCATAATCCAGTTGTCTGTCAGCATGAAAAGTAATCTGGATCGATTTGTTTTCCTGTTCTTGTTTGTACTTTAAGGTTTCAAGTCTGGCTTCTTCTTTAGCCCAAGCCATCACATCATCACGAGTTGGTCCATGTTCAGGTAAAAGATCTTTTAAAGTTCCCAATTTCCGAACAATAACAGAAGTGCTTACACCTTTATCGTTGATGTATCCTTTTGAGATATAAAAGGATTCAGCATTTTTTGATTTGGATGTAATAACTCTCATAGGAAATACCCCCTTTTCCACATTATACCATACATTGCAATAAAATACAATACAATAAAAGCAAAAAGTTGACACAAAAAAACAGGTTTTATGCGGCCTGCAAGTACTTTTCCTATTGTTTAACTGTCAAACTCCCG
>NZ_JBQHSG010000070.1:0-1741 GCF_052066375.1 Bariatricus sp. HCP28S3_A7 | reverse complement strand
ATTCAATATCTTTATCAGCAGAATTGCTGGCTGATTACTTTTATCTGCAAATATATTCCACTGAAACAGTGGGCTTTTGACGATTCTCACTCTCCAAAGTACCAGAAACTCAAAACAGACGAACTTCCTAAAATGGAAATCCATCACAACGACTGGGACTGGCAGCTCCTGATCCCCTACTATGAATTCAAGTATCACAAGAAGATCAAACCCGTCTCACGCCGCAAAGAATGTGATATCCCCGAGGACTGCAAGTGTCCCTGCTGTAATGCCCCTCAACCTTATCTCTACCGCAATAACGGCAGGAAAGGTCAGATCAAATGCAAGGTCTGCGACACAAACTTTTCACCGGATGATAACCGTTTCTCTAAAGAGTACACCTTACGCTGCCCCCACTGTGGAAATGCTCTGGTACATAAAAAAGACAGGAAACACTTTATCGTCCACAAATGCGTGAATCCCAAATGCCCTTACTATCTCCACAATCTTAAAAAAGTAGATAAGGAACATCTTGAAAAAGCTTATGGCAAGAACGAATACAAACTACACTACATCTACCGTGAATTCACCGTGGATTTCTTTAAAATGGATCTGGATTCCCTCCCGAAAAACGCTTCTTCCCTGAAGTTCAACAAGTTCGATTCCCACGTGATGTCACTGTGCCTGACTCTTCACGTTAACCTCGGGCTCTCCCTGCGGAAAACCTCCCAGGCTTTGAAGGATCTTTATAACATCCGGATCTCACACCAGCAAATCGCCAACTACTGTAAAACTGCTGCTATCTGTGTAAAACCTTTCGTGGACAACTATGACTATCATGCCGGCAGCACTTTCACTGCTGATGAAACCTATATCAAGATCCGTGGTATCAAAACTTATATCTGGTTCATTATGGATGCTGCGAAGCGCTCCATCATCGGTTACCAGGTCTCTGACAACCGCGGCGTCGGTTCCTGTATCATGGCAATGCGCATGGCTTTCCGACATTTCAAAGAGCTTCCAAAAAACTTCCGCTTTATCGCAGACGGTTACAGTGCCTATCCACTGGCTGCCCAGCAGTTCTTCCATGAATTTGGTGATGCCTTCAAGTTCTGCATTACCCAGGTGATTGGGCTTACCAACGACGATGCGGTTTCCAAAGAGTTCCGTCCATTCAAGCAGATGATCGAGCGCCTGAACCGAACCTATAAAGCGTCCTACCGGAAAACAAACGGATTTGACAACATCGACGGTGCCAACTATGACCTTGCTCTGTGGGTTGCATACTATAACTTTCTGCGTCCTCACAAACACAACAACTATAAAGTCCTGAACACAGTAGAAATGCTGGAAGGCGCTGACAATATGCCCGGAAAATGGCAACTGCTGATCTTCCTTGGTCAACAGACAATTCTAAATCTCCAGAAACAGAAAAATGCGTAAATGGAGCGGAACCGTTGTCAGGAGGACCGTGGAATACCAGAGCACGAAGTGCGAGGATATGCCGCGAAAGCCTCTTGACATAAGGTTCACGGATTATCCTGTTTAGCAGAAAAGGGGCAAGTGCGCCCTTTTCCTGCCTTCCGGCGAGGACAGGTCCGGGCAGAGCCCGGAATCGGGTCAAGGGACTGGTCCCTTGCAGGTTCTTAGGGCAGCGCCCTGAGCCCCCGGAGGGCCTTCCGTCTTATATATTTGCAATTTTCAAGGTTCGTTTGAGCCTGTTTTTTTCGGCCCAGTTTTTCATAGATTACTTGACACTACC
>NZ_JBQHSG010000069.1:0-1806 GCF_052066375.1 Bariatricus sp. HCP28S3_A7 | reverse complement strand
TGAATATTCCTGTGCGGTAACACCGCAAATCCGGCAGACGGGAAACCGTCTGTCCGGACTTGCGGGAACCGCTTATGCGAGTTTACTCGCGTAATGCTTTATCTAAGCCGTATACCTCTCGCATTGACCGATCATGTTCTGCATCAATGCTTGTGATATTTATTCGATAACTGTCATGGGCAATACGGTCAATGATTGCATCTGCAAGAGGACTGTCATCACCACCAAGCTGATCATACCATTCTTCGAATTCATACTGAGAGCAGAAAATCGTAGATGATTTCTTTCGTCTTCGATGAAGGAGTTCAAAGATATCCTTCTGCTCGGCTTCCGTTGGTTTTAGAAGAAGCCATTCATCAAGAATGAGAACCAGTGGGTTAGCGTATTTAGCCATGACCTTTCGATAGTTACCTTCTGTCCTTGCGATTTCCAGATCAATGAGCAGATCCGGAAGTCGGACATACTTGGTGTTGTAATACCGCTTGCATGCCTCCATGCCAAAGGCACAGGCCATGTAAGTCTTACCACAGCCTGTAGCACCGGTAATAAAAAGGTTCCGGTGTTCAGATATATACTCACAAGTTGCAAGTCGGTTAATAAGAGCCTTGTTAAGTTTGCGACCGGAAGTGTAGTTGATATCCATGATATTTGCTTCCGGCTGGTCAAATCCGGCATTACGGATCAGTCGTTTTTGACGATTATTTTTACGATTGCTGTATTCGATGTCCACCAGCATACCAAAACGGTCCTCAAAGGGTACTTCTTTAAATTTAGGATCATCCAGTTGGTTACGAAATGCATCTGCCATGGTAGTAAGGCGCATTTCAATTAATTTATCTATTGTACTCTGATTTGTCATATGTGTTTACCTCCGATAGTAATCGGCACCTCTTGTGATGCCATGTGCTTTATGTGTGGTCTTGGATTCAGTTGTTTCTGATTCCGGTTTTACAGAACCTGTTACAAGGATGTTTTTAATACTCTTGTAACTGGGCGAGGAGGTATAGGATAAAGCCTTTTTACAGGCTGCTTCAAGCAATGCATCTGAGTATTTCTCAGCAAGCTTTAGAAGTCCCATACAACTTCGGTAGGTCTGTTGTTCCACGCTTTTGGAGGTCAGTATTGCATTGACCACAGTGTACGTATTTATGCCAATCCGCTCAGCCCATTTGCGGAACCGGTCGCCGTTCCATTCCAGATATCTCTGGTGATCTTCCGGCATATGTTCCGTGATAGTGCTGTACTGCCCAGGGCGTCCTTTCAGACGACGATGGGAAGCAATGCGGTTATGGTTGTAGAAAATTTCAATAGTGGTATCTGTTACCTTCACATCAACTTTCTTTTTGATGTATTCATAAGGAACTGAGTATAGCATTCTGTCCACAGATATGTGATAATTGAACTGGACGGTGGCTGTTTTCCAGTCACTCAGTTCAAAACGGGTAGCAGGTAATGGTGCCAGCAATGGTTTTTCTTCCTCAAGAAATAAGATTCGCCGACTACCCTCTTTCTTTTGAAAGAGCCTTTGGTTGAACAGTTCGAGCTTGTCTCTGATTGCACGATTTAATTCGGCAAGGGAGAAGAACTGTTCATCCCGAAGTGCTGCTGTTATCCAGGTAGAGATATTTCCTACTGTTCCTTCAGCATTCGGCTTATCCTTGGGAGCTCTGACACGAGCCGGAATAATAGCTGTACCATAATGTTCAGCCAGTTCCTGATAAGTTTCATTAATCTGCTGGTCTCTCCATCCACCATTGTGAACAACTGCAGTCTTGCAGTTATCCGGTACGAGAATCTTAGCAACAC
>NZ_JBQHSG010000068.1:0-2091 GCF_052066375.1 Bariatricus sp. HCP28S3_A7 | reverse complement strand
AAAATTACCCCAGCCCTTTGCGAGTTGGAGTAATTCACTATAATTCACATGCGATTTTTGATAGATTGGAGTTTTTCACTCCAAGGTGCAAGCTCTGCGAGCTGATCATCGGTCATCTCTTTCGTTGGTCGATGGTCCAGCAGAAATTTCAGATATCCGTAAACATTCAGTTCATGCGCCTTTGCCATCTCAACCATTGTATAAACTACAGCACTGGCATTGGCTCCTTCTACAGAATCACTGAACAGCCAGTTCTTCCGGCCGACTGCAAATGGACGGATCGCGTTCTCGCTGAGATTGTTTGTGAAGCTGCAGCGGCCATCCTCCAGATAAATCTCTGTTGTTTCCCTCCGGTTAAGGACATAATTCACAGCTTTATCCATGCGGGTATTCCGGACTGGCTTTTGCTGCTCAAGCCACGACCAGAAAGCCTCCAGAACAGGTTTTTCCTTCTCGAGACGCAGCTGCTTACGCTTTTCATAATCACCGGGATATTTTTTGTTAATGGAATCCTCTATGGCAAACAGGCGGTTACAGTACTGGACTCCCTGTACTGCTGGCTGGCTGTAATCATACTGTTTCCCTTTGGGAACGGCATCGATAAAGTACCGGCGGATATGTGCCCAGCAGGAACACCGTTTGATATCCGGCAGACTGTTGTAGCCCTGATAACCATCCGTTTCCAGATACCCATGATAGCCTTTCAGGAACTCCTTTGCATGGCTGCCGCTCCTGGTTGGAGAATAGCCATATAAAATAATGGCAGGAAGACCGTCTTCGCCGCTGCGGAACAACCACATAAAAGATTGTGTCTGTGCCCGGCGTTCTTCTTCCTTCAGTACCTGGACTCGGGTCTCATCTGCCATTGCGAAGCTGCGCTTCAGCAGTTCCCGGTGGAAGTAATCATACATTGGCTGAAAGTAATTCCTGGAGCAATAGATGATCCAGTTGGCAAGTGTTGTCCTGCTGATCTGGGCACCATACTGTTTCCAGTCTTTCTCCTGACGATAAAGGGGAAGTCCATTGGCGTACTTCTGATACATCGTCCATGCAACGGTGGATGCGGTTGCCGGGCCTTTTCCTACCAGGGCCTGCGGAACCTGAGACTTTACGATCACAGGCTTTTCCGTGTCTCCCAATCCCTCCTTACAGGACGGACATCCATAACTCTGGCTGTAGTATTCGATCACTTTGCATGTGGCCGGGATGAATTCCAGCTCACGGCGGACATACTCTTCGCCGATCAGAACCATCTGCGTACCGCAGACCGGACAGACCTGATCTTCATCCGGAAGAGGGATGACTACTTTTTCAACCTTCAGGCCTTTAAAAAGATCCTCATGGGTTGCTTTCTTCTTGCGAGTATGCTCCCGGATCACGGTCTCTTCTTCCAACAGGGAAGGATCCTGTTCCACTTCCGCTTCATCAAAAAGGTGCTGCTGTCCTGGAATGTCATCGGTTCTTCTTTCGCTGGAAGAACCGAAAAGCTTTTTGGTAAGATAGTCCACCTGTTCCTGAAGGGCTTTTTCGTGGCTGGTTTTTTCGTCAATAACAAGGCGGAGAGATCTGATCAGTTCCGTCTGTTCCGAGACCATTGTTTTCAGTTGTGTTATGGTGTCCTTCAGCTCTCGCAGCTGGATGTCTTTTGCACTGGAAGCCATCGTTCTCTCCTTGGATTTGATACCTCTATTATACCAGAAATACAGCCATTCCTAAAGGAAAACAAGTGCTGAAAAATGCTGAATTTATAAGGAAATCTGCCATTTTTCTGTGCAGGATTTTTACCGGAATCCAGATACTTTTTTACTCTGCTTTGAGTGCTTTTGGTTGGTCGATATCAATTCCTGACATCAGCCAGTCGAACTCCCGCCAGGAAAGATTCCGGACTTCCGACTGCTTCCTTGGCCATTGATAGCCGCCCCGGACAGACAACCGTTTATAGATCAGGACAAAACCATCTGGTTCACGGAACAGAGCTTTGATCCTGTCCCGTCTTCTTCCACAGAACAGGAAGAGCGCACTGGATGTCGGATCCATCTTAAGCTGGTCTTCGATAATGGCACAGAGACCATCAATCGATTTGCGCATATC
>NZ_JBQHSG010000067.1:0-2093 GCF_052066375.1 Bariatricus sp. HCP28S3_A7 | reverse complement strand
CGGATCTTCGACACTTACTAACTGAATAAAACCTCAAAAACCGCGTAACTGCGGCTTTTTTTATGTCAAATTTTATAAAAATATTTGTTGTATGTGTTGTGTGCTGTTGTGTTTTGTGGTATAATGGGTATATGAAATTATGGTATGACCGAAAATCAAAAGACCCTACCTACTTCATTCAGCTTGGAGTTCGTAACGGTAAAAAAACAACCACCAAAAATGTAGCCCGGATTGGAAAGCATTCTGAACTTCTAAAGATTACCGATGACCCGCTCGCATATGCAAAAGAACAGGTCAAAAAATATAATGAGGAGTACAAAAAGGAAAACAAGGTTTCTTTGGACTTAAAAGTTGATTTTGCAGAAAAGATAAAGGCTACAGATGCACTTACTTCCAAAAGTACACAACGGAATATCGGATATTTTTTCCTTCAGCAGATTTACCATGAACTTGAGATCCACTCTTTTTTCAAAAACGTAACCTCTGATATGAAAATTGAGTTCGATCCTAATCTAGTAAACCGCTTTATGATATATTCCAGAATCCTGAATCCGGATTCAAAGCTTGGAGCTCATCAGAATCTCTCTCTCTATTACGAACAGCCCGACTTTGATTATGTGCATATCCTGCGCACGATGGATATCATGAAGGATCATTATGAAGAATACATCCGACACCTTTTTGAAAAAAGCTGTAACATCATAAAAAGAGATACCTCTGTCTGCTTTTATGACTGCACAAATTACTATTTTGAAACAGAAATAGATGATGAGGATTATGTAGATGAGGTCACGGGAGAAACCATCAAAGGATTACGCAAATATGGCCCGAGTAAAGAGCACCGTCCGAATCCTATTGTGGAAATGGGGCTGTTCATGGACCGGGACGGAATCCCTCTTTCCATGTGCATTACCTCCGGCTCAGATAATGAGCAGACTACAGCAATCCCTCTGGAACAGCAGATGACGAAAATGTTGAAAGGCAAAAAATTCATTTACTGTGCTGATGCAGGTCTGGGTTCTTTCAACATCCGAAATTTTAACTCCATGGGCGGACGGGCATTTATTGTGACCCAATCCATTAAGAAATTGTCAGACCCGCTAAAGGAAGCAGTATTCAATGACTTTGATTATAGACTTCTGTCAACAGATGAACCTGTCTCATTGGAACACATGAAAAATTTTGATCGATTCGATAAAACTAACGAAGGGTTATATAACGACAGAGCCTATAAAGTTCTTACTGCAGACAGAGCCATCGATACTGGTTTATACGAAGAAAAAGTATGCAAAAATGGAAAAGTCAGGAACGTGAAATCCAAAGCAGTTTTGAAGCAGAAAATCATCATTTCTTTTTCTAGAAAAATGATGGAATATCAGCGATACATCCGCAACCGCCAGATTGAACGAGCCAAAAAATTACTCAAAAGTCTGGATCCGGAAACATATAAAAAAGGGCCTCACGATGTCACACGTTTCATTAAACGGACTTCTTCCACCAAATCTGGAGAAAAGATAAATGACCGTTATGAACTTGATCAAAGCGTCATTGATGAAGAAGAAAAATATGATGGATTTTATGCAGTTGCAACAAACCTTGATGACAGTGCGAAGGACATTATCGAAATCAGCAGCAATCGGTATAAAATCGAAGACTGCTTCCGGGTTATGAAAACCAACTTCTCAGCAAGACCGGTTTATCACCAGAAACGGGATCGTATTATCGCACATTTTATGATCTGTTATACAGCGCTGCTCATCTACCGGATTCTTGAAAAGAAACTGAATATGAATCAAACACATTTTACGATTGATAATGTCATCGAAACACTGAACAATATGGAAGTTGCTAATATTGAGGATATGTGCTATATGTCAACCTACACAAGTTCTCAAGTCTGTACAGCACTAAATGCGGTGATAGACTTAGGATTAGATAAAAAATACTACCAGCCAAAGGAACTGAATAAAAAAATAAAAAAAATTTCAAAGTAAAAATTCCATACAACATTCAAAAAATATAAAAAGAGGCAAAAACCCAGTAAAATCAATGGTTTGAGCCTCTTTGTTTTTTATCAAGTGTCGAAAATGGGA
>NZ_JBQHSG010000066.1:0-2409 GCF_052066375.1 Bariatricus sp. HCP28S3_A7 | reverse complement strand
TATATTATCATTTGATTATGGTTGTGAAATATCGCCGGAAAGTGATAGATGATGTAATATCAAACAGGTGCGAGCTGCGAAATCAGCATAGCTGATTTCCCCTAGTGTGCGGAAGGAATTCCGCAAACTTTGGTAAGCTGATAACAATACAGTAGGAAAATCCTATCAGGTAAGGTCTAACCAACCGCCTGTACCGAGTCCTTGGAACCAAAACGGTAACGTCAGGTTTAAGCGTAGGACAGGGAGCAACAGAGCCGAAACGAAAGTGAAGTGATTGAGCTGGGAAATTATTACGAGGTTGGAAATGGTCGATGTGTTCTGTTACGCAGTAGACAACACTGCTATGGCCGATATGGTGAGGCCACAACGGCATCCCCCAGTCTGAGAGCTTGGCGAGGTTGATGATAAGTATGTTATCGGAACAGCTGAGATCCTGTCATTTCCCCCAAGGGGTATGGAGACCAAAACAAAGAAATGCGTCAGGAATTCAAATGAGTGGCAGGAAGTCCGACACAGCCATAGTATCGGAGAAGTCTGTGAAAGCAGATGGAGAAAAGGGCTGTGCACTTTATAGCTTCAAGTAATTAGGAACTATGCAGACGAAAGAGAGCTGATGAACATGGTAAATGAGTTGCTTGGAATACAGTACAATATTGCAAAAGCAAACAGAACCGACAGAAAGGTACAGAATCTTGCGTCCTATATCAATGTAGATACGCTTCGAGCAATTCATAAAACAATGGATAAGAAGAAAGCATATGGAATTGACAAGGTAACAAAAGAGGATTATGAGCTGAATCTTGAGGAAAATCTTGCGAATCTTGTAAAACGGATGAAAAGCGGAAGCTATTGCCCAAATCCAACAAGGCGAGTCTATATTCCGAAAGAAACAAAAGGCAAAATGAGACCACTGGGAATCTCCTGTTATGAGGATAAACTGGTGGAGAATGCGATTGCACAGATACTGGAGCAGATTTATGAGCCAAAGTTTTATAATGAGAGCTTTGGATTCCGCCCAAACAGGAACTGTCATCAGGCGGTAAGAGAAATCATAGAAATGGTGCAGTATCGAAAGACGAACTATGTGGTGGAAGCAGATATCAAAGGATTCTTTGATAATGTAGACCATGAATGGTTGATGAAGATGCTGTCGCATGATATAGCTGACAGAAAATTCCTTGAAATAATCGAGAAATTTTTAAAAGCAGGAATCATGGAAAATGGAAAATATCTTGACAGCGAACGAGGAACCCCACAGGGAAACGGAGCCAGCCCGATACTTGCAAATATATATTTACACTATGTACTGGATAACTGGTTTGATGTAATCGTAAAGCGACAATGCAAGGGAGAAAGTTATCTTATTCGCTACTGTGATGATTTTGTTTGTTGTTTCCAGAACCGATACGAAGCGGAAGTTTTTAAGCAGAGACTGGAAGAACGCTTTGGAAAGTATGGGCTAGAATTAGCAGAGGAAAAGACAAAGATTCTGGAATTTGGGAGGTTTGCCAGGCAAAACCGAAAAGCAAGAGGAGAAGGAAAGCCAGATACCTTTGACTTTCTTGGCTTCACATTTTATTGCGGAATGGACGGAAAGAAGTGCTTTTACCGTTGTAGGGTAAAGACCAGTAAGAAGAAATTTCGGAGTAAAATCAAAGCAATGAAAGACTGGATAAAGGCACATAGAACAATGCCATTGGAGCAGTTAATTAAAACAATCAATGCAAAACTGAGAGGACACTATCAGTATTACGGAGTGACCGACAATACAAGGGAAGTGAAGAACTTTCTTACGCAAACAAAATGGCTGTTGTTTAAGTGGCTCAATCGGAGAAGTCAGAGAAGAGGCTATACGCAAGATACTTTCTTTAATGGAGTGCTTCGGACATTTCCGTTGCTTGAACCAAGTATCAAGGTAAGTTTGTTTTACAGATAGAGTATAAAAATATAAAGTGAAAAGCCGTATGCGTTAATAGCGCACGTACGGTTTTGTTTAGGGGTATGGGGAGTAATCCCCATATCTACTAGAGAGCGAAAGAAATATTTGAGTATATTGCACCGAATTATGGGATTACATTGGAAGAATGGAATCATGATGAGGATCATGTACATGTCATGTTCCGTGCGCAGCCGAAGAGCGAGATCAGTAAATTTATCAATGCGTATAAAAGCGCAAGCAGCAGGCTGCTGAAGAAGGAACATCCTGAAATACGGGAAAAACTCTGGAAGGAAGCATTTTGGAGTCAGAGCTTCTGCCTTTTGACAGCAGGAGGTGCACCGGTTGAAATCATTCGCAGATATATTGAAAGCCAGGGTGAAAAGTAATTTGAACAAAGCGTATAAATTCCGGATTTACCCGGATAAAAAACAGGAAGAACTTCTTGCTAAAACATTTGGATGCTGCCGTTT
>NZ_JBQHSG010000065.1:0-2598 GCF_052066375.1 Bariatricus sp. HCP28S3_A7 | reverse complement strand
TGATTATTCCGAGACTCTTTGAGCCACCTGTCCGGACTTTGAGAGCCACCATTCCGGAGATTGGGAGCCACATATTCCGGTAATTCAGAGCCATTTTGCAAGGCTCTGTTATATAAATTCCTTTATACTGTAAATACACACCTCTGGTGTGAATACAGATAAAGGAGGTCACAATTATGACCAAATATCGTGAAATCCTGCGCCTGAAAAGCTTAGGATTCAGTGAGCGGAACATCGCACAAAGCTGCGGTGTGTCCCGAAACACAGTTGCCAAGGTCCTGAAAAAGGCAACGGAAATGAATTTATCATGGCCGTTGGATTTTGACATGACCGACACTGTACTTGAGAAACTGATGTTTCCCAAGGAAAAGTCAGCAACAAATAAACGTATGCCTGACTTTGATTACATCCGCAAAGAACTTTTGCGTAATGGAGTCAACAAAAAACTTCTCTGGGTAGAATACTGCGAGGAATGCCGTATGAATGGCGAGGAGCCTCTGATGTATTCTCAGTTCTGCTATTACATCCAAAAGGATGAAGAAAAACGCAGGGCTACCATGCATATCCCAAGAAAACCCGGCCAGCAGATCGAAGTAGACTGGGCAGGGGATCCTGCACACATCATTGATCCGGATACTGGCGAGATTACAGATGCATGGATCTTTGTAGGTGTTTTAACTTACAGCCAATACGCTTTTGTAAAGGCATACATGGATGAGAAAACGAACAACTGGATCAAAGCACATATTCAGATGTTTGAATTCTTTGGCGGTGTTACGCCAATGCTTGTTTCTGATAACTGTACCACTGCAGTAAATCATTCACAAAGCGACTGGTACACCACTGCTTTAAATACTACTTACCATGAAATGGCAGAACATTATAATCTTGCCATCATTCCGGCCAGAGTCCGGAAACCCAAGGATAAACCGAATGTAGAAGGATCTGTGGGTAAGATATCCACTTGGATCACTGCAGCTCTTCGCAATGAACAGTTTTTCTCAATTGCAGAATTAAATGCTGCTATCAAAGAAAAACTGGATGCCTTTAATGCTCGTAAATTCCAGAAAAAGGAATGTAGCAGGCTCAGTTTATTTCTTGGGGAAGAAATGCCATTATTGGCTCCGTTGCCTGCCACACCTTTTGAACTGGCTGAGTGGAAACAGGCCACTGTTCAGTTCAATTACCACATCGCAGTAGACAAGATGTACTACTCCGTGCCTTATCAGTATATCAAAAATAAGGTTGATGTGCGAATAACAGATACAACGGTTGAAATATTTTATAACCATAATCGAATTGCCTCGCACCGACGGCTTCATGGAAGAAGCGGTCAGTATTCTACGGTAACGGAACATATGCCTCAGGAACACCAGAAATATCTGGAATGGAACGGGGATCGTTTTCGCCGTTGGGCAGATTCGATTGGAATTAACACAAGTAAGGTTGTCGATGCAATTCTTACCTCCGGCAGGGTCGAACAGCAGTCTTACAGAAGCTGTATGGGGCTGCTGAAGCTGGCAGAAAAACATTCACCAGCAAAGTTGGAACAAGCCTGTGCCAAAGCACTTTCTTATTCCGGCAAACCCAGCTATAAAAGTATCAAAAATCTTTTGGCTGCAATGAAAGATAACCCGGAACTCATATCAGATGAGACGGAAACAGACAAAACAGCAGAAAAACCACACGGCATCACAAGGGGCGCCGGATACTATGGAGGTAAAAGATCATGACAAATCAAAGTACAATTGATAAACTTATTGAAATGCGTCTGACGTCAATGGCCGATGCATTCCGGATCCAGTTGGATGATGCCACAATGAAGGACATTCCTTTTGAGGATCGTTTTGGCATGCTTGTTGATGTAGAATACACCAACCGCAAAAACAATCGTTTGAAAAGACTGATTCGTCAGGCTGAGTTTGAACAACCTGATGCCAGCATTGCAGCGATTGATTATCATTCCGGAAGAAAGCTGAACAAAGCGTTGATCAACCGTCTAGCAACGTGTGAATATATCACAGAATATCGAAACATCTTCATTACCGGGGCAACCGGCAGCGGCAAGACCTACATGGCCTGTGCCTTTGGTATGGAAGCATGTAAGCATTACTATACAGTACGGTATGTGCGGCTTCCTGATTTGTTGCTGGACTTACAGGCAGCCAGAGATAACGGTACATTTGCCGCTATTCTGAAAAAATATACCAAGCCAGTATTGTTGATCATTGATGAATGGCTACTTCTCAAACTGACAGAAGCGGAAGCCAGAAACCTTTTTGAACTGATACACAAAAGACGTAAAAAATCGTCAACGATCTTCTGTTCCCAGTTTCGTGAATGTGAATGGTACCAGCAGATCTGCAGTGGTGAAAGCACCCTCGCAGATGCCATTATGGATCGCATATCCTATGATTCATATAAAATCAACATTGAGTGTATTGATCCATCCAAAGATCTTTCAATGAGAGAAGTATACGGATTAGATCCAGCTCTGGCTAAATAACTTAATAGCAAAACAAATGGGGTGGCTCCGTTAGTCCGGACAGGTGGCTCTCGCCACATCGGACTGGCGGCTCCGCCGCACCATAATATTCA
>NZ_JBQHSG010000064.1:0-2707 GCF_052066375.1 Bariatricus sp. HCP28S3_A7 | reverse complement strand
ACCATACATTGCAATAAAATACAATACAATAAAAGCAAAAAGTTGACACAAAAAAACAGGTTTTATGCGGCCTGCAAGTACTTTTCCTATTGTTTAACTGTCAAACTCCCGTGGAAAAATTTGGATAATCACGGAAAGAATCTCGGAAGAACCGGGAGACAACGGAACTACAATATTATTTCCAAGAGAAAGATAGGGGCGTAATTATGGCTATTGTATTGACTAATGGAGAATATTACATAACAGTTTCTTCTACTGGAAAAATTGGAAAGACTACTAATATAGAAGAAGCTCGAACGTTTTATTCTTGTAATGTGGCTATGAAGAAAGTATTTAAAGCACCAAGAAAGTGCAATGGTTATTATCCATATGATACGGAAGATACAGAATGGAATAAACCAAAGAAGAAGCAGAAAAGAAAAAAGTATTCAACCGAAGTAAGAAGGATGATTTACAATAATGCTGATGGAAGGTGTCAGTTGTGTGGCAGGAAAATAATGTTTTCTGATGCGTCCTTGGATCATATCATCCCTTTAGCTCTTGGGGGAGAGGATTGTGAATCAAATTTACAATTAGCTTGTAAAGTTTGTAACGGCGCGAAAGATTCCTATTTGCCTGATGATTTTCAAGATAGAGTATTTGATACATTTTGCTTCCAAATGGAAAAGAAATGTGGAAACAATTTAAAATGGAAAATAGCGAAAAACTTATTGACACATATGCTATAGGTGGTGTAGGGACGGAGAAATCTGTCCCTATTGTAAAGATTGAATTTATAGAAATAATACAGTATAATGTAGATAAAATCTACAGAAAGAGAGGGCAATATGTTGGCTGTTTCAAAGAAGAAGTTAGATACAAATGATAAATATTTACAACAGTTAGAAGATATAAAAATTAGAGTTCCGAAGGGGTATAGAAATGTAATTAAAGATTTTGCTGTGGATCAAGGATACAAAAATGTTAATCAATTAGTTATAGGTTTAATAAATGAAAAAATGGAGCAGATTGGATACGAACAACGTATTCCGGTTGGAATCCGAGATATAAAAGAAAAAAATGTAGAAGAAAATATTTAGCCTAATCTTCCAGTGTACCAATGGAAGAAAAATAATTTTAACTGGAATTTTCATTAAAATATTGCATATAATATTAATGTAATATATAATAATATTAAAGAAGGAGATGATATTATGAGTATGGCATTAGTAGAATTTGCAGAAAAGCTTGTTCCGATTTCTGATTTTAGTCAAGGAAAAGCAGGAAAAATATTTAGTGACGTATCAGAAAATAATAATGAATATATTGTCTTAAAAAACAATCAGCCTACAGCGGTTGTTATGTCAATAAAAGAATATGTTGAAATTCAGAAAAAAATATCCAAATTGGAAAAACTTTTTGAACAGTTGGAAAATATAAAGCTGTTACAATTGGCAGAGAGCAGAGATAATGACAAGACAACTTCATTAGAAGAATTCATTGCAGAGGAAGGCTTTTCTATGAATGAGTTGGAAGAACTTGCAGAAAGCGTGGAATTTGAATAATGGCATGGAAAGTACGAATTACCGATGAAGCAAAGAAAGACTATCGAAAACTTGATGGTTCACTTAGAAAACAAGTATTAGCTGGAATTGTAAAAGTATCGAAAGCACCATTGCCTAGTCCTAATGGATACGGAAAGCCATTAGGAAATAAGAACGGTAATAACTTAACAGGTTTTTTCAAAATAAAATATCGTGGAATTGGAATTAGAGTCGTTTATACATTGGTTGTAGATGAACTGACAATGAATATTGTAGTAATTTCCGAAAGAGATGATAATTTCTGTTATGATTTAGCTGCCAAACTATATGAGAAATACGGTGATGATTTATTCAAGGATATTTTTGATGACTTATAAAATGAGATAGAAGAAATTGAAGCACCAATGGAAGAAATATCAATCTTCCTGCGGTGCTTTCTTTTTGTTCCGGATATCTGATACAACTTGTTCTAAAGTGACCTGCTGCCACCTCTGTTTAATAATCTGCTGTTGAAGTGCCTGAGTGCGTTTGTCAATATAATGTTCTATGTGTTTCATCAAGAAAGATGGAATAAAACGTTCCGGCACTTTGAGGATGATATCAAAAACGATATCCTCTAATTTATCGTATGTCTCATGTAAAAATGTCTCAAATTTATTTCTTGGTTTTAATTCTATATTTATGATTATCAACTCCTTCCATACTTATTGCTAAATTCGGTCGAACTGACCGGCCAGCTCGGATGAGCTGACCGCGAGTTCACTTTATCTGACCACTTTTAGATCAATTTGTAGGTTACTTGGAAGGATTTCTCATATTCCTCCCGTTAAATTCAAGCCGGTATGCGTTGTGGATGATACGGTCCATGCAGGCATCCGCATAAGTATTATCCTGAAATAATTCGTACCAGCTGGATACAGGAATCTGCGAAATCACCATTGTAGAATGACGACAGTCTCTGCTGTCGATGACCTCAAAGAGGTTGCGGCATTTATCAATGTCCAGTTCCATCAGTCCAAAGTCATCTATCACAAGCAGATCAAGGGCTGCAAGCTTTTTTGTATAGTTTAGATTGTCGTCTCGCAAAATAAAGTTCCTGTCTCCTGCACAAAAACAGCGAATTATTATATCAGTTCCATAATGATGTCTCTTTGTACGTGCCTGTAATTACGGCGCGCTTTTTT
>NZ_JBQHSG010000063.1:0-2775 GCF_052066375.1 Bariatricus sp. HCP28S3_A7 | reverse complement strand
AACAGAGCCTTGCAAAATGGCTCTGAATTACCGGAATATGTGGCTCCCAATCTCCGGAATGGTGGCTCTCAAAGTCCGGACAGGTGGCTCAAAGAGTCTCGGAATAATCAGATAAATATTATGATGAAATCATACAATGTGCAACATGTAAAGGAATTGCATTGTATAGAGGAATTCGATGTAAAGGTAAATATGGAATAGAGTTTGTTCCATTATTTAAGTAATAATCTAATACCCATCCACACATGCACTCGGTGTCAGGCACGAGAAACTGGGTATAAAAAGAAGAAAAGAAAAATTAAAGTTTGCTAAAAGTTTCATTAAGTCCACATAGGTATATCCTTTGCGGGCTTTATTGTAAGCGTAAAGTACTTGGTGTCTAGCCCATTCAGGATGAAGCTTGTTTGGTAATGACGTTAGGAACTATACGTACCGTTTATGAGTGTATCGGCAGAAATAAAACTTGAAGGAAGGTAGAACGATGCAAATAATTTCAACAATAATTTCCAACGTGCTTACCGCCCTTTATCAGCCTTTTTGGTTTGCTGTAATCCTGTCTGTACTTTTTATGTTTGTATATAAAGCCTATCCTTCTATTATACAGGCAGCGTACAGATAACATCTAGGTGTCGATAACATCTAGGTGTCAGACACAATAAAATATTTATAATCAAATAAATTCGTATTTACAAATATTGAAGAAAGTGTTATACTTTTACAAAGTTTTAAGTTAATCCTGCAAGGAGATAAGATTCCACAGCTATAGATAGTGGGGATGATAAGTAATCCTTGGTGCAGATCCAATCTCCTTGCATAAGTATGCTGAGTCGTGCTTGAAAGAGATGTGCCAGGAGAAAGGAAAACAGCGGAATGAAGACAGTAAGTGACAGGATATTTGAGTTACTGAAAGAGAGAAAGATGACGCAGAAAGAGTTTGCCCAGAGGACCGGGATTGCAGAGAGTTCGATCAGTGACTGGAAAAAGAAAAGAACGAATCCGGTATCGGATAAGATATTGATCATATGTGAAGTATTAGATGTGTCACCTTATGAGTTGTTATCAGGAGCGGAGCATACCGGAAGCAGAAGCAGGGAACACGATACGTATGTGATCAGTAAGGGAACGGATGTTGGTATGTTGGTTGAGTCTTACCAGAAACTGGATTCAGATATGCAAAAGCGATTAAGGGGATACTTGGAAGCATTAAAGGAGTTACAATAAAATTTTTCCCTATAATACGTATAAACGGAGTAATTACGAAATAAGAGGTAAGGCGTAAACAATTATCCCGACATTGGTTGTATTCGAAAAATATGCAGTAGCATTGGGAAAGCGCATAGAGCTTCGGTTAAGTGATGAAGAATGAAGTCTCAGAGAGAAGCTTCATTCTCACAGACATTCATAAATGATAGTATCAAATAGTAATAGAAATCATTATAAATGTATCAAATGCAGGTTTGTTTTATATATCAGACAGGTGGTATCACTGTGAACGCAAATTGCGGAAAGAACTTTGGAGAGAAGGTTGGATATTCACCGTCAGCGATTTTAAAAATAGAAACGAACCTTAATCATGCGACCGACAAAACACTTCATGATATAGCGGATACATTTGACGTTGGATTCGAATGGCTGAAGTTCGGAGATGAGAGATACCGAAAATCTCTGGTAAATCGAAAGCAGATTGACTGGTTAATGGATCATCAGGAAATTAGAGATCAGCTTTGGAAGAAGATGTTGGATGAGGAACAGAATTGACAGGTTGGAGTCGGGATTACAAAAGAATATACATAAATTGATTGACACCATATACGATACCACATATAATATAAGCAGGAGGTATAATAAATGTCAAAGTGGGATAAACTGATAACACGTATATGCAATTTATCGAAAGACCTCCGGTTTGATGAGTTACGGAAGGTATTGGAAAGCTGCGGATATGAAATGAATGCACCAAGAAGTGGAAGTAGTCATTATACTTTTAGAAAGCAAGGTTGTATGCCAATTACAATACCGAAACACGAACCTATCAAGAAAGTATATGTGGAAATGGTAAGGCGGATTGTAGAAAGTGAGGCGAAGAATGATGAAGACGCTGAATGATTATATGGCAATGTCCTATCGTATGGAAATTGTGGAAGATAAGGATGAAGGTGGATTTGTGGTTTCTTATCCGGATTTGCCTGGTTGCATTACTTGTGGTGAAACAGTGGAAAGTGCGGTAGCAAATGCACTGGATGCGAAAAAAGCATGGCTTGAAGCAGCATTAGAAGATGGCGTAGAAATTCATGAACCAGACAGTCTGGAAGATTATTCTGGACAGTTTAAACTGAGAATTCCAAGAAGTCTGCACAGATTATTGGCAGAACATTCTCAAAGAGAAGGAATCAGCATGAATCAGTATTGTGTATATTTGCTTTCCAGAAATGATGCAGTGTATTCAAAAAAATGATTGTGAAGTGATTTCAACGCAGTTATAATGAAGTGGCAATGTACAAAATATAGGGTGTCAGACACAATAAAATATTTATAATCAAATAAATTCGTATTTACAAAGGGTGCACGGTGTCAGGCACGCGAAACGGTCTATAAATATTCTCTAACATTTTCATAAAATGAAGTGAAAGAAAGTAACCGCCAAATAATGATGCGGTCAGATAAAAAATTACCCCAGCCCTTTGCGAGTTGGAGTAATTCACTATAATTCACATGCGATTTTTGATAGATTGGAGTTTTTCACTCCAAGGTGCAAGCTCTGCGAGCTGATCATCG
>NZ_JBQHSG010000062.1:0-2880 GCF_052066375.1 Bariatricus sp. HCP28S3_A7 | reverse complement strand
CTCCTTTGGTGTTTTGGAATTTTGGTCGAGGACATTATACCAGAAAAAGGGAGGTCAATGCTCTTTTTATTTGCATTCTCCCATAAAATCAAGGTTTTTATTGAATTTTGGAACAAAAAAACAGGTAGTTTTTGACACTACCCCAAAAGAAAATGGAGGAAAAATATGAAAAAACGTATTGTAAGTGTGTTATTATGTCTTACCATGTCAGTAGCCATGCTTGCCGGATGTGGTGGAAAAAGCAGCACAGAAGAAACTCAGAAAAAACAGGAAACAACAGAAAATTCAGAATCTGGGGTAGCTGGCGTTGATGGCGTTTTCACGTATGCAATCGGTGGAGATACCGGTAATACTCTGAATCCGTTAACAGCGGATGACAGATTTGGTCTGATGACTTGTCATTTGTTATATTCACCGGCGTATTATATCAACGCTGACGGATCTGTAAATTATATACTGGCTGAAAGCATGGAAGCTTCTGAAGATGGACTTGTATACACAATGAAATTGAAGGAAGGTCTGAAATGGAGTGATGGCGAAGCGTTGACAGCAGATGATATTGTATATACATATGACAGTATCAACGCGCAGGGTCAAAATCTTTATGTCGATAACCAGCCGATTAAAGTGGAAAAGGTAGATGACACAACTGTTACATTTACATTGCCGTCAGTTTGTGCAAGTGCATTTGAACTTTTATCATCAGAAGTAAGTATTCTGCCAAAACATATTTTTGAAGGAAGAGGATCTTTCGATATCAATATGCTTGAAGAAGAAGTTGTGGGTTCAGGACCTTATAAATTGGAAGAATATGTAACAGGTCAGTACTTGAAATTTACGAAAAATCCAAATTATGGATGTGGAGAGGCAAATATTGATACAATTGTCTTTAAAATAATTGAAAAAGATGATACGGCTACTCTGGCACTTCAGAATGGAGAAGTGGATGCATGGATTGGAACACCGGATATGTTAGATCCATATAATGACAATCCGGCATTTAATATCACAAATTATAGCGAAGGTCGTGTTGCATACTTGAGATTAAATCCAAATACAGAGGCAATGAGCAATAAAGAATATCGTGAAGGTATTTTATATGCTCTGAATCGTGATGAGATTATGACAGCAGCATATACAGATCCTTCATTCTATAATCTTGGATATTCTTTCTTGCCGTACACAAGCGCTTACTATACAGATGATGTTGAAAAATGGGATCAGGATGTAGAAAAAGCAAAAGAATTAACAGCGAACGGATCGAAGGCAATTAAAATCTGTTATGTTGAAGAAGATAGTGTTCAGACTAACATGGCTCTTGCAATTCAGGCAGAATTAAAAGCAATTGGAATTACTGCTGAATTGACTGGTGTTAACTGGGCGGGCTATATGAGTACAGCTTATGATCCAGAGGATAAAGAACATGATATCTTCCTTGGTGGTTATGTAATGGGTGTTGATCCGGATATGTATTCTTCATTATTCATGACTACAAAGGATAATATGATTATGTACAACAGTGAAAAAGTGGATCAGTTATTTGTTGCAGGTAACGCTACTTTGGATGAAGCCGAACGTAAAGAGATTTATAATGAACTTCAAAGAGCAATTTCAGAAGAGGCAATTTTCTATCCATTTGGAACAAACTTAAGAACACTTGTGACAAATGCACGTGTTGGTGGTTTGGAAGAAGCTAAATTTGCACCGATTTACACATTTGGTGATTACTCTAAGTTAACACTGAAATAACATGATTATGTTAGGGCAGAGGGAGGTGGAGACACCTCCCTTTAATTCATGTGAGAGAAAGGAGTCATTAAATGTTAAAATATATCGTAAAACGTATTTTGCAGGCCGTTCCGCTTTTGATACTGGTAACTATGATTTGTTTTACATTGATCAATCTGGCGCCATATGATGCAGTCGATGCTTTAAGAACTGACAGCATGACTGAAGAAGAGCTTGAGGCAAAAAGAGAAGAATATGGACTTAACGATCCAATACCGGTTCAGTACGTGAAGTGGCTTGGAAAGATTGTGCAGGGGGAATTTGGAAATTCTCTTTTATCACATACAAGCATTAAATATGATCTCAAGATTCGTATACCAGGTACGATCAAATTAGTCCTTCCGTCCTATTTAACTGCATATTTTCTTGCCATTGTATTAGGATTGATAGCGGGAAGCAATAAAGGAAGATGGCCGGATAAGATTATTGACGGTTTTTGCTCGATTGGAATAGCGACACCTACATTCTGGATCGCGATGATCATGATGTATTTCCTTGGATATAAATTTAAAATCTTTCCATTAATGGGAATGCATACCATTGGGCTGGAAAACAGTATGATTGATTATCTTCAGCATTTTGCAATGCCTTATATGGTATTAACAATTGGATTTTTACCTGATTTGACACGTTATGTGAGAGGATCAACTATTTCTCAGCTTAAAGAAGATTATGTTATTGTACAGCAGTCGTTTGGAGCGAAGAAATCAGAAATTCTATTTAAACATGTAAGCAAAAATGTATTGATTCCGTTGATTACGAAGCTGGGTATGGCGTTACCGATGCTTGTAACCGGAGCTGTTATTACAGAGACTATTTTTTCGTGGCCGGGAATAGGTTCTTATTTTGTAAAAGCAATTTCAGCTATGGATTATCCGATTATTATGGCAGTTCTTGTCCTTTCCGGTACATTAGTTATTTTGGGAAATTTACTTTCAGATGTTCTCTACTGTATAACAGACCCGCGGATTAAATCTATGCGGTAGTGTCAAGTAATCTATGAAAAACTGGGCCGAAAAAAACAGGCTCAAACGAACCTTGAAAATTGCAAATATATAAGACGGAAGGCCCTCCGGGGGCTCAGGGCGCTGC
>NZ_JBQHSG010000061.1:0-3005 GCF_052066375.1 Bariatricus sp. HCP28S3_A7 | reverse complement strand
ACGGCTTAGATAAAGCATTACGCGAGTAAACTCGCATAAGCGGTTCCCGCAAGTCCGGACAGACGGTTTCCCGTCTGCCGGATTTGCGGTGTTACCGCACAGGAATATTCAAATGAACTAGGTGGTACTGCAAAAATATATAACAAACGTTTGTTTATTGACGCAAGTACCATATGTAATGCCAACATTCCTTTCTTTTTAGGAAAGTGTATTCATGGTTCTATGTATTTGTGCCCGGCGCTATTAATTGCATTAGGAAAATTTGAATATTATGGTTCTGGAGGTTGTCAAATTGGTGATTCGATAGATTCACATAATAGACCATTTTCTCATATTGCTTCAGTGATTGAATGTTTTAATCACAAAATAAGTATAGAATCTAATAGAATAATAGGTAATTTTGGTGACAATAGCGATATAACCGAGTTAGATATAAAAAATTTTTCATACTCTAGCGAAGATTTGAGTGGACCGCTTGTAGGAGGGGCCACTAAAACGGCATTACTTTTATCTGTTAACAAACAAAAATTTATCATAAAAAATCCATATTTAAAAACGGATGTCTATGATATGATTGATTTTTTGCGCTTAATAGGTAAAAAAATTGACATCTCTGATAATTCTATTGTCTGCAGTGGAAATGTTATGGCTTCTTCCAATCAGTATATTGAATTTAATCTAACTCAATGCATAAGTGAAATTATAACATATTCCACGTTAGCTTTAATAAATAATACAAATTTGACATTTTTAGATTTAAACAAGAAAACAATTTCGCTAACTTTAAAACCTGAGATAGATATTCTATTGGCAATGGGAGTATCTATAAAATGGGAAAGAAACAATTTACATATACAAAAAAAGGGCGATATCAAAGGCTTAAACATTGAAGTAACCCCTACAACCATCCAAAGTGATCATCAACCTTTTTTTGTTCTGCTTTCTTTATATGGTTCAACTGATTGCTACATCATTGTAATAACTCCGTTTTTCCTGGTGCAAAAAACTTACCAGAGAATCAAGCAATTTTTGAATATTACGATTTAATGCTTCAAAGTATCTCTTCGTACTCTTTTCAAGCCATGGCCCACTTAGATTTTCCTCGAAGGTATTTTGATAGTTGGGAAATTCCTGAAAAAACAATTAATTCAATCCTTGAGCTAATGATAAAGAAAGAGATTTTATTAGAGATTAATACCTCTTCAATTTCTAATGACTGTACAGAACCATTGCCATCATATAATATTATAAAAAAATATATTGAGTTAGGCGGAAAAAAAGTTGTGTTAGGGTCAGATGCACATAATTGTTCGTTTTTAGGCAATGGATACGATTGTATTAGAAAAAACCTGCCTCTAGAATTAGAAATCGGGTATTTTAAAAACCGTGAATTTGTTGGGATAAATTCAAACACTTTTGAATAGAAAATTGTTTGTAATTTTATTTTAGATTTTGGTGAGTTATAACTGAATATAAAATCAATTCTGATGGAACTCTTACCTTAACAGTTGCCATGTTGTCAACAGATCTGAAGACGGACTGTCTATTTGCGCATGAAGTTACTGTACGTCCATTAGAGAATGGGAGGTTCCAATATGTAGGAAACAAAGTAACTTACCAGACGGAATATGGTTTGCCTTTCTGTGAGCCACGAATAACGTGGAACGAACGCTGATAATCCTATCCTGGAAATAATCTAAAAATTGACAAAAATAAAGCTGGCAGTTTTGAAACTGCCAGCTTTATTCTATCTTCTACTATAAGCACTACTGTGTTTCACGATTCGCAGGTGTTCTTAATGTAATCGCATACACAGTTTCCGCTTTTTCATCGATTATGCTTCCGTCGTAATATACAACAATTTCGTCGCCACTCGATAAATCCAAATAACTGTCCTTAAGTTCCACATCTAACGATACTTGGATATTTGGATGGTCAGAATATATTGCATCATCGTCATTGACATTGACCAGAACATATTCATCCGTTACTACCTCAACTGTTCCAACGAATGATGGTTCATTCCCTATGACGTAATTCATACTTTTTGAACAACCTGCTAATGAAATCATCAGTAACACCATTACAAGCATGCTAAAAAATTTTTTCATCACTCCTCACCTCCTTTTTTCATAATTCCTTATCTCTAAGCAGTAAAATATTCGGTCGGTCAAGCCACCCAATACTGTGTTGCGGAAATCCAAGTAGAACCAGAATTGCAAAGATAGAATTTAAGTGTCGTATCATTCCAACCATCTACAACTCTCATATAACTACCGCCAGAATTATATGCTCGATAACCTACACAAATCACCCAATGCCAATCAACAATAGCATTTGCTAATAGGATACCACAAGGACGATCATTTCCGATTGCAGTCTGAATACCAGAGAAACTACCAACAGAACTAGTCTTTAACGTATAACCACGATCAGTGAAATATTCTTTTGCTTCATCGGCAATAGTCATAACCGGACCATTGCCAACAATCTTGTGAACAGCAACAAATGTATCATAGACAGAAGAATTGATTTTCAGATTTGAATAACCGCAATTTGCAAAGTACAATGCAAAATTTGTAACCGCAGTGGCACCACAGTGGTTTTTTGCAATCGAACTAAATTCACCTGTGGTTGCCCAATCTGTGGATGCTGCATTTGCAACCATATCCCAATCATATGTACCGGAGGGCATATCTCCCCAATCAATAAAACCGTAATCACCATCGCTACACACACTGGCATCAGACTGAACAAATTGTCTAAGCTGTGCCAATTGAGCAACGGCGGCATAATTGGCTTCTTCCAAAACAGGATAATAGTCATACAAGTCAGAACTTGCATTAACAGTTCTGGCTTTTACATTGGCAGAGTAAACCTCTGTGGGGTTATTATAAATAACTAAAACTTCCCACACCTCTAAGGTGTGCTGAACCTTGAAAATTCAATATTTCAGCCAATAAAAAAGGCATAAATACATTCCGTTTGGTATAATGGAATTGTCG
>NZ_JBQHSG010000060.1:0-3362 GCF_052066375.1 Bariatricus sp. HCP28S3_A7 | reverse complement strand
CGATGATCAGCTCGCAGAGCTTGCACCTTGGAGTGAAAAACTCCAATCTATCAAAAATCGCATGTGAATTATAGTGAATTACTCCAACTCGCAAAGGGCTGGGGTAATTTTATATCTGACCGCATCATTATTTGGCGGTTACTCAGTATCGGATTCAGCTAATGTTCCATGTACAGTTGGTTCTATGGTATCGACCATTAAATGTTCCAGGAATTGCATTCCGCTTCCTTCGAGAAAGCGTCCGTAAAGTGGAAGCTTCGTCATCTCCCCTGTGATGGAAGACAGACCTTCTAAAATAAGCTCTTTCCCGGGAGACTCGGACCAATGTGCCACTAATTCGTTACTTTTGAAATGTAAATAAAGCTTTCGGCTCATGGCTTCTTCCAGATAGACCATATCAAGAACAAGAACCGGGGCGTGATCTGCATCAGTAGTATACTCACATTTTACAGCTACAAGGTAAGTTTCTCCATGAAGTGTAATTAGGTTATCGATATAACGATCAAAACTTGCGGTCAGCGTACAATGTTCTTCTCCTTCCAGAAAGTGAATACAAAATTTGTCTGGACAGTTGATTTTGTCATATTGAAAAGAAATCTGTCTGACTCCGTTTGTCAGATTATTATGGAATACTTGAATAATCAGCGGAAACAGGCCAACACTTGCGGGATTTATATTGTAGCATTTTTCGTCTAAATCCTTTAGCAACCGGACATATTTGGGATATATTGCATGGCTTCTGGAATATCCGCTTTTCTTTGCCCAGCCGCCGCGTCGGATCTGCGGCATGCAGGAAGGTCCATGGGAAAGTGAGTGAACCAGGTGTGTCAGTTTGTGATACTCGGCAGGATTTTCAGGGAGAGCATATTCAGATGCCTGATATTCCTGTGGAAATGCATCACGTATCAGATCTAGCATGACGTTATTCTGGAAGAGTTCATTGTTCCCAGAGCAGGTGACAATGACCATGTCAAGGTCAGGATACACGATTACATTCTGTCCGAGCATACCATTGAATTCAAAACTGCCTAGACGTTGTTCCATCCAGATCTGGTATCCGTATCCGTAAGTTCCTTCGATACTGTCAACCTGTTTTGTGGTCGATTCGCGGATCCAGTTGGCCGGAATGATCTGCTTTTCGTGCCACATGCCGTGGTTTAGATAGAGCTGCCCTAATTTTGCCATGTCTTCCGGACAAATAAAAAGTCCCCAGCCGCCTTTTGTGATGCCTTTTGGGCAGGTCTCCCAGAGATACCGGGTGATGCCAAGAGGCTTAAATAGACGTGGCCGCAAGTATTCTTCCAGTGTCATCTCCGTGCGTGCACTGACAATTGCAGATAATACATAAGTATTCAGGCTGTTATACTGAAATTCTGTGCCAGGTTTTCCCGTTACAGGTGCGTTCAGATAGCTTTCCAGCCAGTCATTACCAGAGACAATCCCAGATTCGTTAAATGTTACACCACTTGTCATTGTCAGAAGATGCCGTACTGTGATTTCCGGTCGGAAGATTTTGATCAGTGGATTGACTTTTCCGGGAAAGATATTGTATATGTTTTCATCTAAAGAAAGTTTCCCCTCATCGATTAGCAATCCGATTGCCATACCGGTAATACTCTTACACATGGAATGGGAAATGTGCCATATGCCGCTCCGGTAAGGCGCAAAGCTGCAGTCACAGATTACATTTCCATGTCGCAGTACAAGAAAGTGATGCATATCCGTGTATGGAGATGCAGATAAGTTACTTAGTAAATGTATCAGTTTCTCGGAAGAGACACCCTGGCTCTCTGGTGTAGCGCGCAGGAAAGCCTGTTCATACGGAAGGTTTTCCGGAAACGGGATTTTCTGTGGTGTGAAATCAACTTTGCTAACCCCGTTGGTCTTGCCGAGAATCATATTTGTGATCATTTCAATCACAGCAAGCTGCTCTTTTGCCATGGCAGGTCACCTCCATATAAAAAAATAACATGCAGCAGAGCACATCCATCTCTGCTGCACAATTTGCAAGTAAAGCTCTTGCTTATAGTATAACATTATTCTTCCCTGACTACCCAATCTTTTTTCAGATACCAGACAGCGCCTTGCCAGTAAGTCTCTTCCGGAAGTGGATCCGTAAAAAGATGCTGCCAGCTTTTCTTGATTTTCTGAGCCAGAAGCGGATAAAATGAGGACTTCATAATGTCCAGTGGGTCGCGGACGCCCTGACGCTTATATTCCTGCTCAAAGGCGGCGATTTCTTCATCAGTTCCAACATATTCCATGTTCAGAATTTTATTCCATGTTCTCCGGTCAAAAAGAATCAACTCGTCTTTGGGAATTTCCAGGTGCATACGCCGGCAGCCAGCATTTGGAACTGCCCATTTTTTATCACGGTACATCCAGATTGGTGATTCAGCCTCTTGTGGCTTTGGAATGATCTTTACAGCTTCCTGGCGGAAAAACTTGTAAGCAGTGTCAAAAATCCAGGCAGTGTCTTGATATTTCTTTGTGATATAAGCCTGTTTTACATAGTTTACGCCATCTTTATCTACAATATCCCAGACAAGGTCAGGCTGCGTGCAATACATCGTGATAGTGTCTGAGGCTGATGATATATTATTCTCCGTCATAAAAACGTACCTCCTTGATCCACTCTTTCTTTAACTTCCAGCAGGTTCCGACCATGAGGGACGGATCATCCGGCTGAATCGTAAAAATTCGATCCCAGCTTTTGATAATTTTCTGCCTGAGCAGCGGGTAGAAGTTTCCTTTACTGGTTGTAACTAATGAATCTTCGGAGGCGATTCCATATTTTTTTAACTCTTCCATGTGGGCCTTTTCATCGGCCTCATCCAGCGGCACATAGAAATAATTGACGCGGTAGCCCCATTTGTCAAAATTGCAGATCAGGTATTCCCCCTCTGGAATCTCGACTTCGAATATGATTGCGTGTTCGGTCGGCTGTAACATCATATCCTCACTAACACTGAGCCAGACTGGATATTTCAGATCTTCTGGGATATCAATATATTTTCTTGCAGCTTTTGTGTACCATTCATACAATTTTAGATAGAATTCGGAAATGGTATCATTTTTTTCCTCGATATATTCTTTCTTTACAATATATTGACCTGTTTTTTGAAGCTCATCCCAGACAGCTTCATGTTGTCTTGTCCAAAACTGCATAGAAAAAACCTCCTTTATGATAAGTATAAAAACAGTTTCCTCTTAGGATGCTTTCGTGCTATTGAGAAATGTTTTGAAAATACTTAACTAAAACTTCCCACACCTCTAAGGTGTGCTGAACCTTGAAAATTCAATATTTCAGCCAATAAAAAAGGCATAAATACATTCCGTTTGGTATAATGGAATTGTCGAGA
>NZ_JBQHSG010000059.1:0-3376 GCF_052066375.1 Bariatricus sp. HCP28S3_A7 | reverse complement strand
CATTATACCAGAAAAAGGGAGGTCAATGCTCTTTTTATTTGCATTCTCCCATAAAATCAAGGTTTTTATTGAATTTTGGGACAAAAAAACAGGTAGTTTTTGACACTACCATCTATGCAATAGAGGAGAGAGTATGAAAACGAATAGAAGATGGGAAAATGTCAAATATGAGTTCAGACATAACGGACAAGCTATGTTTGCAGCTGCATATTTGATAATTATTATTTTGATCAGTATTTTCATTGTGTTCTGTAATGTGGATCCGGATGCAATCGATGTTGTAAACAAATTAAGCGGACCATCAGCCGAACACTGGTTTGGAACAGATGAACTGGGAAGAGATTATCTGGTACGTGTTCTCTATGGCGGTCGTGTATCTTTAGTGGTTGGTGTACTCGCGATGGTCACATCCATCGTAATCGGAGTGATGGTTGGGATGATTGCCGGATATTTCGGTGGTCTGGTTGACAGTATACTCATGAGGATTGTCGATGTATTCTCCGCAATTCCATGGATCATTATGGTAACAGTGGTGAGCTTGTTGTTCAAAAAAGGAATTGCATCAATTATCATTGTTATCGGATTGTTCAGCTGGATGGGAATTGCGAGACTTGTTCGATCAGAAGTTTTGTCTGCAAAGGAAAGAGAATATGTGCAATATGCAAAATTCATAGGTGTTCATCCAATGATGGTTATTGTGAAACAGGTTTTGCCGGCTGTATTTCCGACAATTATCACAGCAGCAACAGCAGAAATTGCAAATGCCATCATGACAGAAAGTTCACTGAGCTTCCTGGGACTTGGAGTTGCGGCACCAATGTCTAGTTGGGGAAGCTTGCTGCAAAGCTCACAGCAATACCTGCAAAAAGCTCCGTATATGGCAATTTTACCAGGTATATTAATTATTTTAACGGTATATTCATTTAACAAATTAGGTGACGTACTTCGTGTATATGTTGAGCCTAAGATAACGGCAGGTGAAAGTAATGAGTAAAGAGTTGGTATTAGAAGTTAAAAATTTAAAAACTATATTCAAAAGCCGGGGGCAAGAAGTGCAAGCTGTCAGAGGAGTCGAATTTTCCGTAGAAAAAGGTGAAATCATGGGAATTGTAGGCGAATCCGGAAGTGGAAAATCTGTTACAATGAAAGCGGTTATGGGTATTTTGCCGGAAAATGCCAAAGTAGAATACGATTCTTTGAAGTTGAATGGAAAAGAATTAGCTGGACTGAGTGCGGAAGAATATCGCAAGCTCCGAGGCAAAGAGATGACGATGATTTTTCAGGATCCAATGACAGCGTTGAATCCGCTTAAGAAGATTGGAAGTCAGTTGGAAGAGGTTATTTTGCGCCATAGCAATCTGTCCAGACAGGAAGCGAAAGAAAAAGCAATTGAAATGCTTCGCAAAGTAGGAATACCAGTTCCTGAGCAAAGAATTAAGCAATACCCGCATGAATTTTCTGGAGGTATGCGACAGCGTGTTTTGATTGCAATGGCGTTAGCCTGCGAACCGCAGCTGTTGATTGCGGATGAACCGACAACCGCATTGGATGTGACGATTCAGGCTCAGATTCTCGACCTGCTTAAAGAATTGGAACAAGAATATCACACCTCGATTGTGCTTATCACACATGATATGGGAGTGGTTGCGACTGTCTGCAGTAAAATTGCAATTATGTATGGCGGATTGATTATGGAAAATGGAATGACAGATGAGATTTTCTATAATCCAAAGCATCCTTATACGAAAGCACTATTGCGTGCCATTCCTTCACTGGATTTAAAAGAAGGTGAAAGGCTTCAGTCGATTGACGGAGTACCGCCATCATTGATAGATCCTCCGGTCGGCTGTCCTTTTGCGGAACGGTGTGAATATGCGACGGAACGCTGTTATAAAGAAATGCCGAAGTATAAAAACTATAGCGAAACACATCGTGCTATGTGCTTTTTAAATGAACAGGAATAGGAGGAAATATGATGAATCAAGAAATATTGATTTCAGCTAAAGGCTTGAAAAAGTACTTTCCTGTCAAAAAATTTCTGGGCGGAAAGACACAGTACGTGAAAGCTGTTGACAACATAGATTTGGATATTCGAAAAGGGGAAACGTTTGGACTTGTAGGCGAATCCGGATGTGGAAAATCAACGCTTGGAAGAACAATGATACGTATGTATGATGTGACCGGAGGGACACTTACTTATAAGGGACATGATATCACAACTGCGAAACCTTCACAAATGAAACAGTTTCAAAACAAAATGCAGATTATTTTTCAGGATCCTTATTCTGCACTGAATCCATTCTGGAATGTAGAAGAAATTTTGGAAGAGCCATTAAAACAGATTGGAATGAATGCTGCCGAGAGAAAAGAACGTATGGAATATCTCTTATATAAAGTGGGTATGAAAAGTGAAGACTTGATAAAGTTTCCTTATGAGTTTTCGGGAGGACAGAGACAAAGAATCGGAATAGCAAGGGCATTAAGCGTGAATCCGGAATTTATTATGTGCGATGAACCGATTGCGGCTCTAGATGTGTCGATTCAGGCTCAAGTAGTTAATATGCTGGAAGACTTGCAAAATGAATTTGGACTTACTTATTTATTTGCAGCTCACGACTTGTCAATGGTGCGTTATATAAGTACTCGAATCGGAGTTATGTATCTTGGAAACCTTGTTGAAGTGACAACAAGCAATGAATTGTATGAGAATCCGCTCCATCCATATACGCAGGCATTGCTTTCGGCTATACCTATTGCGGATCCTGAGACGGCAAGAAAACGAGAAAGAATAAAACTGCAAGGAGAATTGCCGAGCCCTATGGATGTGCCGGAAGGTTGCCATTTTGCACCAAGATGCCCATATGCGACACAAAGATGTAAAGAAGAATGTCCGAAATTACGTGAATTTGATAAAGGACACTATGTCGCTTGTCATAGAGTGGAAAATGTGAACTGAATTTAGTGTTTCAAATGTAATTAACAATCAAATGAAATTGTGTAAATTGACTGAATTGCGCGAAATAAATATTCAGTATTGACAATTCTGAAATGGAATGGTAAGATATGACTCGTTGACCGGATAGAAATCAGAAATTAGACTCCGGGCAGCGGGTCATAACTGATTTCCGAAAGGGCTGAGACAGAGGCCAGGGGGCGGCATGCAGAAGTCTGATAAGAAAAAAAGTTGTTGACAAACGTTGAGAGATGTGATAACCTATTTAAGCTGTCGCTCTGAAGATCAGAGTTCCGAAGAACGGATCGGCAAAAAAAAGAAAAATAAAAAAGTCTTGACAGAAGCTTGAAGATGTGATAATCTAATATAGCTGTCGCGAGACAGAGAAGAAAGAACATTGATAACTAAACAATAGACAACAAC
>NZ_JBQHSG010000058.1:0-3380 GCF_052066375.1 Bariatricus sp. HCP28S3_A7 | reverse complement strand
TTTTAAGAATTTATGATAAAGGTTTCCACCAACGGAATGGTGGTTCCCTTAAAAACGGATTTGCGGTTTCCTAAGTCCGGACAGCAGGGACACGGCCCCCGGATTATTCATTCATTTATTATTGCGATAAAAACATATGTATCACTTACTATAGGTGGATTAACAATAACAGTCTTCATTTTGAGTGCAATAGTTAATGCTATTATTTGAACCATTGAATGTTTGTATCCATCCAAACTTAAGGAGGCATTAACTGGACTATTTTTGCTCACACTTATATTAATATTTTTATTTTCTCCTTTAAACAAGTCTCTGTCCGAGATAAGTGTTGGTATGCATAACTGACCTGTTTATTCATTTTCTATGAATGCCCTGGGTAAACGAAAAGGAACAAGGTATATTTCATCCTTGTTCCTATCGGTCAGTATGTGCTATTCAGTTCAACAAATTGGAATTTGTTGCTCCGTCAAACTGAAAGTTTCAAGCGTTATAGACTTCCCACAAATATCTCTGCATCAATCGTCAAAGTTTTTAGCTTTTTGAAATCAATCTCAGTTTTATCTACATGGAAGAGCAGTGGGGTCATGTCTGCAAAAATTTTAATATCCTCTAACGGCATTTCATATGATTCTGAAACTCTTTTTTGGTAAATAACAGAATACTGCTTCTTGAATAAGTTAATCACATTCTCATTGGAATACTCTTGATTTTTCAAATGTTCTTTTGCAATGTTTCTGAACTCCATCAGATGTTTATTCCCAGGAATAACCTTTACAATATAGCCGCTATCCGTCAGAACTCTATTGAACTCCAAATAATTAGCTGGTGTAAATATGTCCAGTATACAGTCTACTGAGTGGTCTCTAATTGGCATATTTTCCAAATCACCCACAAACCACTTTATAGACTTACTACCGTCTCTTTTTGAAGCAAGGGAAATGGCATCTTTTGAAATATCAAAAGCAACTATATCTGCTTGAAATAGTTCTTTGATTTTTCTAGAATAATATCCTTCACCACATCCGACATCAAGAATAGTTGTTATGTTTTCAAGCTTGCTCAATATATGTGTTATCTCCGTAAGAATATGTGAATAGTATCCCTTTTCTAAAATATCCATTCTGCTTTCAAAAGAAGTTCTGCTATAATGCTTAGATTGCTTTTGATTTAATGCAAAATTCACATATCCTAATTTAGAAATATCGAAACAATGCTTATTACTACACAGCAAACTATTGCCTACCATCTTTAACTTTCGTTTACATATTGGACAACGAAAAAGCTTTTCGCTGTCATTAAATCTAATAATTTTATTCATGACATCCTCCATTATTACATTCTTGCCCGAAAGCGAGTTATGTAATACGGATGTACCGCAACACAACTCGCGGTATTATCTTAATCTCATATATGCTGTCATCTTATCACCTCCTCAAATTCAAGTTTGTATAACTATTTTATTGCATTATAGCATACTTTGGTCTGCTTTTCCCACTCCAGAGAAAATTTCTTTGTCGATAATTATCCTACCTATAGGAATATTTTTATTCACCAATACTTATCTCGGACAGAGATTTAAACAAAAAATCGGATAAACATTTATATTCCATAATAGATTCCTTGTAACTCTAATTGTTGATAGACAAAAAAACAGATCGCCTATGCATCACAAACAAAATACGGTTAATTTAGTGTTTTGTTTTGTAATTAATTTTAGAAAATGTATTTTTGTGCTTGCTTTTAGGATTCTCTTTCTTGCTTTTTGAACGATTGTGAAAACCTAAATCCTTCCCCATTGAATTGTGTTGCTTATTCTTCTCGTTTGTGTTACTAACCAACTGACCGCAGGCAGCTTTGATGTTATTACCTCGTGATTCTCTCATTTTTACTTCTAAACCAGCCGCTTCAAGTCGCAATTTAAATGCAACTAATTGTTGTTTGTTTGGCCTGTTAATATTGCAATTTGCGGTATCATTATATTGCAAAAGATTTATCAAAACATTTTTCTCACGAAACCATCTTCCTAATTGACGTACATCAGTTGCTTTATCATTTAGACCAGGAATCAATAAATAAGCAATTGTTACTTTTCTGTTATGTCTTTCCGAATATGATAAAACAGATTCAACAATCTTATTTATGTCATAACCTTTCATGTGAGGTATAATTATATCTCTTGTTCTTTGATTTGTTGCATGAAGAGAGAGGGTGAGTTGTATCTTCAGATGTTCTTCTCTTATTTTTTTTAATTGTTCTAAAGGACCTACTGTCGAAATATTAATTCCATCTGTGGGGAAATTAAGCCCATTTCTATCTCTTAGTATATGAATTGACTTAATTACATTATCATAATTAAAAAATGGTTCACCCATTCCCATATATACAATTCTGTTGACTTTTTCCTTCAGTAATGTTACTTGTTGCACAATTTCGGAAGGAGTTAAATTTCTTATAAATCCATTACTTCCAGATGCACAAAAAATACAACCGACAGGACATCCTACCATTGTACTAACACATACAGTTACACCTGTTTTTCTCTTTATGCAAACAGTTTCAACGCAGTAACCATCCTTTAATTTGAAAGAGTATTTTCTTGTGTCACCGCCATTATAAATATCATTAATGCTCATTGTTTGATATTTCTTTTGGGGCTTTTCCTTATAAAGGGCATGCATAAGCGATCGAGCTTTTTTTTCTCCAACGCAATCACAAATTTCTTTATATGTATAACCGTATGGGTCCGAATTTATCATTTCTTCAGTGATAATTATTGTGTTTTTATTTTTCATATCATCAATACCTTTCGAGAAATATAATTACAAAATACGATAAACTACCATTATTATAATAACATTTCTAAAACAAAAAATCAATAATCTACATATCTATTTTACTTAAAATACTAAAAATACTCTAAAAATATATGTATCGAATTTTTATGTAAAATATTTGTCAGAAAGAAATTTAATAATGCTGTCTAAAACTTGTGTAGAAAGATAACTGAATTATTATTTTCTGTTTAAATCACATACTCTAAATTGTTGATTTTTTTAGGTGGTATCGAAAAAAACGACACCATCTTTTCTTTTTCGGGAAGGTTAGGTCAGTTTACAAGGAACTACACGCAGACCGTGAAACGGGCTGCTGACAACAAACGGCGCTATGCTCCCGGCTGGGTGCATAGCACCTGTTTGTTGCGGGGGTTTCCAAAGGGGGCAGCGCCCCATTTGGCACACGACTTTGCGGAGCAAAGTGTAGTGTGTTATACTGTCGTCTCGCAAAATAAAGTTCCTGTCTCCTGCACAAAAACAGCGAATTATTATATCAGTTCCATAATGATGTCTCTTTGTACGTGCCTGTAATTACGGCGCGCTTTT
>NZ_JBQHSG010000057.1:0-3464 GCF_052066375.1 Bariatricus sp. HCP28S3_A7 | reverse complement strand
ATACCGATTATCCGAGAATTATTATTATTCGAGAAGTTTCACATTGACTCACTCTTGTGGGGTGATTACCCAAATCTTCTCGAATAACGATATATAGCTTATCCTTATTATGAAACTATTTCATGATAAGGAGGTATGCAATTATGCCAAAACACATTAAAACATTTGAAGAACTCGAAGTAGAACTTCTGGACAGAATGAAGGCTCGTGGATGTACACATATAACAGTTACAGGATACCGATATTTATGTAACAGTGTTATTTCGTGGTTAAAAAATCACGGTTTCACGAGCTACAGCAAAGAAGGAGGAGAAAAATTTTTACAAAATTATCTTGAAACACACGGTAGAAATCAATACTATTCAAACCTTCGTACTGTTATCTATAGATTAGATGACATTATTGAGAATACTTGGAACGATGTGCATTCCGATAAAGGAAAAAAATTTTTACTTTCTGATGAATATAATACTGTTGTTAATAAGTATTGTGATTGGGGAAAAGATATTGGACTTGCACATGGAACAATTAAGTTAAAGAGATACGCCATTTCGTGGTTTCTTAATGAACTTTGCAAACTTAACTGCTATTCCCTTACACAGCTGTCATCGAGTAAAATCGCAATGGTATGTCCAAAGATTACAGACCATAACCTTTGGGGTGAAATAAGAGTTTTTTTGAGATATCTGGCAGATGCTAGAATGACAGAAGTGGACTATTCAACAATTGTACCGCACTATAGCAAGCCCTATGTGCTGCCAAGTGTATATTCTGTTGATGAAATCAGACTTATAGAGGCTTCTATTGATACCAGTACTGTCATGGGCAAACGTGATTATGCTATGATTCTTCTTGCGTCAAGAATGGGAATGCGTTCAGGAGATATTGTTAAGCTTAAAACAAAAGATGTTGGCGACAATAGAAATGAAATCAACATTATTCAAGAAAAAACAGGAAATCTGCTTCATCTTCCGCTTGTTGAAGATGTTCGATTTGCAATTGATGACTATCTGAAGGTTCGCCCAGATACGAACATTCAAGAATTATTTTTAAATGTGTATGCGCCATATCATGCAGTGACGACAGGAACACTTCGTAATGCACTTAGAAAATATATATTAGCTTCGAGTGTAGATTCTGGGCGACGCAAGTGTGGACCCCATGTTCTTAGAGCATCCCTGGCGAGTTCCATGGTAAATGATACAATACCATACGAAACGGTAAGAAAAGTACTGGGCCATAGTTCAAATAATGCCATTAAGCATTATGCAAGAATCGATATCGAGAAATTACGACAGTACAGCTTAAACCCTCCTGAACCAACAGGCGGATTTCAAGACTTCCTTAACGGGAGGTGTAAGCAAGATGCCTAAAGCATATAACTCAGTTTTCCATGAAGAAATCGAAATACATATGGAGCTGCGCAAAGAGGAATTAGGTAATGAAGCATATCGACACTACAAACGAACAGTAAAACTTTTCGATGATTATCTCTATCAGATTGGCCTTAAAAAGAAAGAAATTTCAGAATTCATTGTTGAGGAATGGATTAAAGAAGTTAGCAAAGGTATTTCTATAAATACCGTGAGCCAGCATGTACATTATATACGGCAATTGTTGTTATACCTGGTAAATTGTGGATATCGGTGTTTTATTCCTAAAACTGTTATTACAAGAGATACATATATTCCGTATCTTTATTCAGACAAAGAATTAGAAAACATATTTATATTGGCGGATTCCCTAAAAGCTCCGCATGTAGTCAAAAATGTATATATTGAAAATGAAATGCCCATGCTCTTGCGATTGCTACTATGCTGTGGCTTGCGAGTAGGTGAAGCGTTAAATATTAAAGTGGGTGATATAGATTTTCAAAGAAATCTTATTATTCTTCGAGTGACTAAAAAATATAAGCAACGTTTGGTTCCGTACAATGAAAAACTTGCTGATATCATATACCGATATTGCGGAGCCATGGGAATTCTAACGGATTCGAGAGCTTATCTGTTTCCGACCATAGATAAAGATATTCCTCTCACATCAAATACGGTTAGGAATTATTTTAAAGAAATACTTATGTCTGCAGGGATTCGGAATGATAGGCTGAAAAAGTATGAGAGAGGAGCTTGCCTGCATTGTTTTAGACACACATTTGCGGTCAGATCCTTTGATAAAAATGAGCGTAACGGCATTCAAGCATGTGATTCAATACCATTTTTGTCAACATATTTAGGACATGACAGCCTTTATGAGACAGAAAAATATCTAAAATACAGTGCCGATTATTTTGCAGATACCATCATAAGGTTTGAGGCATTTGCCGGAGATTTGTTTCCGGAGGTGACTTTTGATGAGTAAACGAAAAATTAGTTTTATGACACTGTTGGAAGATTACTTTGAAACATATCTGCCATATAGCAGGGGATTAAGTCCAAATACAATCAATTCATACAAACAAAGTTTCCTGTTACTGTTACACTTTATGTTGGAAGAGAAGGAAACGAAAGCGGATGATATCCGATTTTCTGATCTAACTTATGATACACTACTAGATTTCTTCAATTGGTTGGAAACAGAAAGATCATGTAAGCCAGTCACCAGAAACCAAAGATTATCTGCACTTTCTGCATTTTCGGAGTATGCACAGAATAGGGATTTTGATGCTGCATCAGTTTTTAGAAGTGCCATTATTCGGATTCCTGTGAAGAAGGGAAAGAAGAAAGCAAGAGCTGTATTTACCAGACAGGAAATAAAAATTCTTTTATCTCTTCCAGATGAAAGCTATGAAACCGGTCTGCGAGATAAGGTACTTCTTTCATTCATGTATGCAACCGGAGCCAGAGCACAGGAAATCTGCGACTTAAAAGTAAGAGATTTACGGATCGATGCAAATTCTGCGTCTATTACTCTGACGGGTAAGGGATCCAAAACGCGTCAGGTTGGAATTGCTGAAAAACTTGTCGGCACACTTCAAAGCTATATAAAACATAGACATATTGAGTTATTTCCAAATCGACATATTTTTTCTAGTCAGACGCATGAGCAGATGACGATATCATGTGTGGAAGGAATTTATAAAAAATATGTGACTTTAGCTAAAAAGAGTAATCCAGGATTGTTCCTGGCAGATAGCTATCCACCTCATTCTATGAGACATAGCACTGCCTGTCATTTACTGGAAGCCGGGGTAGATATTGTAACAATAAAAAATATTTTGGGGCACGTTTCTTTACAGACCACCCAGATTTACGCTGAAATATCACAAAATACGGTAGATCAAAAACTCAGAGAATGGAATGAGACATGGTTTGGTGAAAATAAAAAAATAGAAATGAAAAAATCTGTTAATGTTCCGGATTTTTTGAGAAAAAGGTAAAATATTATTCGAGAAAAGCATTCAAGAGATGCTGTAACTTACATTAGTTACAGCATACTTCTCAAATAATAATACTTCTCGGATAATC
>NZ_JBQHSG010000056.1:0-3492 GCF_052066375.1 Bariatricus sp. HCP28S3_A7 | reverse complement strand
CTGGGAGCTAATGGCAGATTGACAGCGATAATACGGCACATTATTGGAGAGTATTGAAAGATCACGGAGCCCCATAGAGCTCCGTGATCTCAGTGTTATTAATCTGTGTATTTTTCCAGACTGCCCAGTTCTTCAAGATGGCACAGTCCGCTTGCGACCGTCACTGCATCCACCTTTTTCAGAAGTCCGGAAAGACGCTCTGTATTCCAGAACAGATCCCGGTAGCTGGACAGTTCACTTCCTACGTCGTGGTTTGGTATACAGATATAGTTCCCATAGCTGTGTTTCCCTGCGATTACGTGGAAGTAAGTCCCACGGCCAGAGATCTCTGCTTCGTAACAGGAGCCCGAATGTCTGATAAGCCGGATCTCCCCGTTCCATCGTTCTTTTCGTTTCCCTCTTGTAAGAGTACATTGATATTCCATAGCACATCCTCCTACATCAGGTTCTGGTTACTGACAGCCGCAAGGATCACTTCTGCATCGATCGACTTTTTCTCCATTTGTGAGCCAAGGGCAAGGGCATCCGTCATCAGATTGTCGATCAGACGGGGATTTCCCTGGGAATGGCTGTGGATGGCAGAAAGAGCGGCTTTTTCTATCATGGTCTCGCTTCCACCGGCACAGGTGAGTTTATGGAGGACATACCGTGCCACCTCATCATCCGATAGGCCGGAGAAGTTATAGTGGACAGTGATCCTCTGACGCAGTGCTTCATGAACGGGGCGGCTCAAAGTATTATTCAGGTGGGATTCGCCGCAAAGGATCAGGGTAAAACAGTTTACGGAATCATACCCGTAATTCATCAGCATCTTGATGTCGTTCAGAATGCCGGTGGAGAGATACTGCGCTTCGTCAACCGCCAGGAGGAGTGGCTGACGCTTCTCTTTATAGAGATACCAGACCTGCTCCTGGATCGCCTTGAACATTCCTGGTTTCCCACCTTTGTCACTGACGCCGAGGGCGGCGCAGAACTGGCGGTAAAATTCCATGACACTGATGGTGGACAGGCAGATGTACTCCATGTGGTACAGATTTGGGTTCAGACTTTTGGAGAAACAGCGCAGGCAGAACGATTTTCCCATGCCGGGACGGGCGGTGAACACACCGATCCCCCGTGCATCCTTTAGGTAATCCAGCCGCTGGGTCATTTCTGTCATGTCATGGGAAAGGAATCGGTCTTTCTCTTGTATCATTTGCTTGTCAAAGGGATTAAAGGAAAGCCCATAATACGCAAGAGACATTATTTTTCACCTCCCATCCGGGAATAATCAAGGGTTGGTGTGTTATTCCGCTTTGTCCGGCAGTTTTCGTTACGGTCTGTCTGCCGGATGGGGTAATGTTCCCCTTCGTAAAGAATGTAGGCGGTGGACATATCATCCGGTAGGAAACGGATCTCCACTTTGGTGGCGATGAACTGCATGGGAACATCGTAATACGTCCGGTCGATAGAGACAGTGGCATCCCGGTTGACCCTGCGGGTCACACGGTTCATAAAACATTCGTCCAGCCATGCCCGGGATCCCGGCATCTTTACCTGCATGCAGGTGCGGCGGTACCGTTCCAGTGGGATATCCCGGATCCCGGAATGGTAAGAGGTATTATGGTTGCGGATATAGCCTGAGAGGAGACGGTTGAATTCTTCGAGCGAGTGGATGGAATCCATGTCAAGGGTATAAAGCCATTGTTCTTTCAGTGACCTCCACTGGCGTTCGATTTTTGCCTTACTGGCTCCGTCACGGACTTTTGTGTGCAGGAGTACCGTGCCGATGGAGCCGCAGATTAGGGAAAGCTGTTCGTTAGAATAGCTACACCCATTATCGACATAAAGCTTCAAGGGGATCCCATAAGTCGCCACAGCCTGCTTGAACACTTTCTGGAAGTTATAAGCATTATCGTTATAGAACAGGCCGCCGCCAACCAGGAGACGGGAATGGTCGTCAATGATCATAATGCAGTAGACCCGCCTGCGTTTCCCGTCTTCTGTGATATAAGGCAGGTAACAGGTATCCGCCTGCCACATTTTTCCAAAGGAATCCTCTTCAAAAGCCTTGCGGTCCCGCATGCCTGGATTGCGTGCGGATTTGAGGTCATTATGCCGGATAAAGCGCTGGACAGCACAAACGCTGACCGTAGCCGGAATGAAGGAATTCTCCACAAGCTGTTTGTGGATCTGTGTGGCATTGAGCCTGGGGAAAGCCTCTTTCAGACGGTAGATCTCTTCTATAGCGGTATCAGGCAGGACCCTGGTAGCACCTTTATCAGAGCGTTCCTTTGGCATCAGGGCATCGATCCCGCCTGTCTGGTAGAGGGATACCCATTTGCTGATGGTCTTGGGGCTGTACTGAAAAATGGATCCATCCGGCAGGGTCAATGGTTTTTCTGTGATGCGGCGGTAATAAGCGTTCCTGGAAGCATCCGGAAAAAGGCCGTGGATCACAGGTGCGATCAGGGCGAGCCGGAACTGGGCGATTTTTGCGGCGTTAGAGAGTTGTTGTTTTTGATTTTCCATTAAGAAAGAACCTCCTTTGTGTTTTTTACCATTGTAGAAAACAGGAATGGAGGATGCCATCCCCATGGCGTGTGGCCGTGAAAAAACAGGGGGACAGCAATGGTGGCACGGTCTGGGAGGTGCCGTATTTTACAGTTTATCCAGAGGGATTACGGTGGGACTGTAGGAAGGAATACGCAGTCTGCTTTGTAAAGTCCATGGCGAAAGAGGAATAATCCGGTTTGATGGCAAGCATCAGCAGGAAATCCATTCCAGAGGTTTCAGAGTCCTCCAGGATGCCGAGCCATTCCCGCTTATGCTGCTGAAAGAGCTGCTTCCATTTATACAACTGGTTTCGGGTAATGCAGAAACGTTCACAGAGGCGCTCCAGGGAAGAAATGTGCAGGAAGGCTTCTGCCAGGACACGAAGGATAAAGAAAAGGCTATAGCTGGAATAAGGGATGATCAGGTCCGGGAGGACCGCATGGGTATGTCCACAGCTTTGGCAGGCCAGACGAAGGACAGTCACTTCTGTAGTGACGGGTACCCCGCAGATAAAGTCAATGATCCGGCGTCCATAATAGGCATGGATCTGGCAATGGAAAGAGGAGCCACAGACAGGACAGGTCTGCTTTTCCGGGCAGAATGTATCCATGTAGGAATCAAACAAAACTTTTGATGATTTTTTTATGCGAATTATCTTGCAAAAGAGGGCATTTTTTCTTATCATAAGGATGGTACTGTACAGAGGCCGTATTAAGTGGGACATAGATCCCGGACAAGGCCGGTGCAGGCTTGAGTGAGAGAAAGAACAAACTTTGGTAGGGGATGTTCTTTCTCTTTTTTTATGGTTACAAGCTAACTATAACGGAAACGGAAAAAAGATACAAGAAAAAAGCGCGCCGTAATTACAGGCACGTACAAAGAGACATCATTATGGAACTGATATAATAATTCGCTGTTTTTGTGCAGGAGACAGGAACTTTATTTTGCGAGACGACA
>NZ_JBQHSG010000055.1:0-3713 GCF_052066375.1 Bariatricus sp. HCP28S3_A7 | reverse complement strand
CCGTATTATCGCTGTCAATCTGCCATTAGCTCCCAGACTGCGCGGTCGATTCTTTAAAGGACGGAAAAATAATTTGTCGTTTGCGTCTCCCTCAATTCGCTGTCCAACATTATACGCTCTGTCGGCGTTGCCCTGAAAATACCGTTGCCGCCGGGGAGGGCAAGGGCATTTGACGCGGCAGGAAAGCAGGGCTTTGTTTGGGGCTGGTAAGCCGGAAACAAAGGGCTGATTTCAGCAGCAGACAGGGCGTATTATGAAAGCCCCCGTCCCTCGTCCTCCGCCCCCGGCCTATGGGACAAAAAGTCCCAAAGCTCTGGACACCGTGACCAGATGTGTGGCCACACTCCGGGAAAAGTAGCAGGACGGCAGGAAACCGTCAAGGCTGAAATGAATGGGCTGACGCCCGGCCTTGACCGTTCCCCGCCGCCCCGCTGGATGGGTGGACAAGGTGGCCAATCCCTAAAAGTGTTTGGCCGCACTCGTTCATTTTGGGGCCTTTCTTCTCCCAAAATTGAAATGGGCGGGAAAGCCCTAAAATGGCTTTCCCGCCTTGATTACCCATTAGCAAAGACGGGCGAGACTGTCAACGGCGGCGCTGAAAGCGCCGTTCATCTTGACCGTTGACTGGCTCGCCTGGCTTTGCTACTGCCCGTAAGAGATGGAAAAACAAGATGGAAAACAAGGTTAAAAATGGTTGACAAGTCTATCGGATGTGTGTTATACTGTGCGACAGTTTGAGATTGGAAGGAGGCTTACGTGTGTTAATTTGTGTACGCTAATAAGCAATAAAAAGTAGAAGTACCTTTCCACATGATGGTGGGCTTTTTTTGCGTGCGTATGCAAAGGAACACGTAGGTTTGACACGAGCAGTCTTTGAACTGTATCGTGGTGTTTTTTCGTGCTTTGTTGTTATGCAGGCGTCTGCCCTCTCTGTGGGACAACGCCTGCTTTTTATTGCAGAAACAAAGGAACAATGCAATAAAAAAGGAGGTTCGCATTATGACCCAAAACAACAATTCATGGAGAAAAACTTATTTTACACTTCTTGCCGGACAAGCAATATCCTTTATTAGCAGCGGTATTTTGCAAATGGCCATTATCTTTTATTTGGTTGCGAAAACTAATTCTGCAATCATATTGACGGCGGCAACACTGATTGGATTTTTGCCGCAAGCCTGTTTAGGCCCGTTTGCAGGTGCTTTTGTTGACCGGCACAGCCGTAAAAGCGTAATGATTGGTGCGGATTTGATAATTGCCGCCGCTGGCGGTATTCTGGCGCTGGTGGCGTTTTACATGGAATTGCCCGTATGGTCTATTATGGTTGTCCTGTTAATCCGAAGTGCGGGAACTGCTTTTCATTCTCCAGCATTCAGCGCAGCAACACCTATGATTGTGCCAAAAGAGGAACTTACAAAATGCGCTGGTTACACGCAGACCATGCAAGCAGTAAGTGCGATTATCAGTCCAGCTGCCGCAGCGTTTTTATATGCTGTTTGGCCTCTTAATGCAATTATATTGTTAGATATTGTGGGTGCAATCCTTGCCTGTGTGACTGTTGCGATTTCGTCCATACCAACGCCTGAACTATGTCCAGAAACGAAAAGACAACAGTTTTTACAGGATATGAAAGAGGGGTATGTGGTATTAAAGCAAAACAGGGGCCTCTTTGCTCTGCTCTGGATTGGTGTAATTTATATGTTCTTTTATATGCCAATCAGTACGCTTTTTCCTCTCATCTGTATGTCATACTTCAAAGGAACACCGGCCCATGCCTCTGCCGCTGAAATTGCTTTTGCGGTTGGTATGCTGCTTGGCGGAGTCATTCTGAGCATTTGGGGCGGTTTTAAGAAACGGCGGTACACCATCGGTCTTTCCGTTCTCCTGATGGGCGTTAGCAATATGCTCTCCGGGCTTTTGCCGCCAGACGCATTTCTTGTCTTTGTTGTGTGCTGTACTGTTATGGGAATTTCCGCTCCATTTTACGGTGTGCAAAATGCGATTTTTCAAGAAACGGTCAAACCAGAATATCTGGGGAGAGTTTTTTCTCTACTGACAAGCGCCGCTTCCCTCGCCATGCCGTTTGGCCTTGTCATTTCCGGGCCTCTGGCGGAGCGGCTGGGAGTTGAGAAATGGTTTGTCATTTGCGGAATTGGCATTATCATCGTTGCGCTTGCCGTATTTTTACTACCCGGTTTGAGAGAGATTGACAATACGCAATAATCAACTGCACCTTTTTCTATTACTAAACAAAATGCCTGGATGGTGGTTCTGAAAAACCAGAACCGCCGTTCAGGCATTTTTTATCTTCGTCCTCTCTGCGGTTTTGGATTCTTCAGCAAGTCGGATTTTTCCGCAATCTTTTTCAGCCACTTCCGTTCTTCTACTGACAGCTTCCTAAAATTCAGCTTGAGCCGTTTGCAGATAAACGCCAAGTACGCTTGTTCCGTGTCGCTGTCCTGGCTGACGATTTCACCAGCAGTTTCCAGCATTTCTTTTAGCGGGTTATCCTCTGGGACGCTGAAAAAATCGTCCTTGTGTGTTTCCCGCAGAGCAAGGGCAATCCCGTTTATGTCCCGTTGTATCACATAGCGGCAAAACTCGTCCTCATCAATATGGGCGGTGATAAGCTGTCTTAACTGCGTATCACTCATGCCAGGATTATGCTTTTTTATAACAGTTGCGCTCATCGTGTCCACTATGGCGTTTGCACCCTGCGCCTGTTTCAGTGCCGTTCCGTTCACATAGATTTCAAGGTCAGCCATCAGCCGGGGGAAATCCGGGTGCGCCGCCAGCTCACACAGCAGGGTATTGTCTATCCTCCCGCTTTTCAGCAGGTCAATCATTTCATCACTCAAACGCAGGTCTGCAAGATCGGCGTTTGGGTGATTTTTCATTTCAGACAGCCCCAGCAGATAATCAGCGGTCACACCGTAAAACTTCGCCAGCCGGATAAGGGCATAGTGGCTGATGTCCTTGAAGTCTTCCGTTTCGTAACTGCCCAGCGCAGACTTGGAAAGCCCGGTCTGCTCCGCAAGCTGCCCCAGCGTCAAGCCACGCTCCACACGTAGGTCTTTTAATCGCTCTTGTATGGATAAAGACATATTCACCCTCCTTGCTAGCTCAACGAAAGAGAAGCCGTTATGCTATGTACTATGCTCATAGCATAACGGCATAGGCATTTACAGTTTTATTTTACCATTTGCTACATCTTCACGAAATTTATCAACAAGCTTCGCTGTCAGCTTGGATTTACCGTAGTGTTCAAGTACAAAAGTACGATAACTTTTTCCATCTACAAGCACATCACTTTTTCTGGTCAACAACCAATTTCCGTTACCTCCTCCCTGTTCTCTAATATTCCAGTCTTTCCCATATCTTTTATAGATTTCATCTTTTTTACCTTGAACAGACATTGATTCGCTTGGAATATAAACAATTTGCATAATAGCTCCTCCTTTATTTTGTGCAAGAAGACCAGAAACCTGAATTTGTCTTTTATCTTTTTTTGATTATATCACAAATCCGAGAGCGTGGAAATAGGGAGTTTTTCAGGCTGATTTCCTACCTCTTGGATATACGGCACAGGCGGTCAAAAAGGTGTAGACGGATCTTCGACACTTACTAACTGAATAAAACCTCAAAAACCGCGTAACTGCGGCTTTTTTTATGTCAAATTTTATAAAAATATTTGTTGTATGTGTTGTGTGCTGTTG
>NZ_JBQHSG010000054.1:0-3784 GCF_052066375.1 Bariatricus sp. HCP28S3_A7 | reverse complement strand
AATATATTATCCTAGAGATTTCTGTATCAATCAAAGCCTAACGGCTGTTCAGCTTCGCATTTCGGCCGTTTTGCTCCGCAAAACCGGCCGTTGGGACGCGCCATATGCATTTTGTTCCAAAATTCAATAAAAACCTTGATTTTATAAGAAGCATGCAAATAAAAAGAGCATTGACTTCCTTTTTTCTGGTATAATGTCCTCGAGCAAAATTGCTGGCTGATTACTATTATCTGCAAATATATTCCACCGAAACAGTGGACCTTTGATGATTCCCACTCCCCAAAGTACCCGAAACTCAAAACAGACCAACTTCCTAAAATGTAAATCCACCACAACGACTGGGACTGGGATCTCCTGATTTCCTACTATGAATTCAAGTATCACAAGAAACTCAAACCCGTCTCACGCCGCAAAGAATGTGATATCCCAGAGGAATGCAAGTGTCCCTGTTGTAATCAACCTTATCTCTACCGCAACAACGGCATAAAAGGCCAAATCAAATGCAAAGTCTGCGACACAAACTTTTCACCGGATGATAACCGTTTCTCCAAAGAGTATACGTTACGCTGCCCACACTTTGGAAATGCTCTGGTACATAAAAAGGACCGAAAAGACTTTATCGTCCACAAATGTGTGAATCCCAAATGCCCTTACTATCTCCACACTCTCAAAAAAAGTAGCTAAGGAACATCTTGAAAAAACTTATGGCAAGAACGAATACAACCTCCACTACCTCTACCGTGAATTCACCGGGGATTTCTTTAAGATGTATCTGGATTTTTTCCCGAAGAACGCTTCTTCCCTGAAGTTCAACAAGTTCTATTTCCACGTGATGTCACTGTGCCTGACTCTTCACGTTAACCTCGGGCTCTCCCTGCGGAAAATCTCCCAGGCTTTGAAGGATCTTTATAACATCCGGATCTCACACCAGCAGATCGCCAACTACTATAAAACTGCTGCTATCTGTGTAAAACCTTTCGTGGACAACTATGACTATCATGCCGACAGCACTTTCACTGCTGATGAAGCCTATATCAAGATTAGTGGTATCAAAAACTTATATCTGGTTCATTATAGATCTTGCAAAACGCTCCATCATCGGTTATCAGGTCTCTGACAAACGCGGCGTCAATCCCTGTATCATGGCAATGCGTATGGCTTTTAGACATTTCAAAGAGCTTCCAAAAAACTTCCGCTTTATCGCAGACGGTTACAGTGCCTATCCTCTGGCTGCCCAGCATTTCTTTCATGAATTTGGAGATGCCTTCAAGTTCAGCATTACCTAGGTGATTGGACTTACCAACGACGATGCGGTTTCCAAAGAGTCCCGTCCATTCAAGCAGATGATCGAGCAGCTGAACCGAACCTATAAAGCGTCCTACCGAAAAACAAACAGATTTGACAACATCGACGGTGCCAACTATGACCTTGCTCTGTGGGTTGAATACTATAACTTTCTGCATCCCCACAAACACAACAACTATAAAGTCCTGAACACAGTAGAAATGCTGGAAGTCGCTCACAACATGCCCAGAAAATGGCAGATGCTGTTCTTCCTTTGCCAACAGACAATCCTGAATCTCCAGAAACAGAAAAATGCGTAAATGGAGCGGAACCGTTGTCAGGAGGATCGTGGAATACTGGAGCATGAAGTGCGAGGATATGCCGTGAAAACCTCTTGACATAAGGTTCACGTATTATCCTGTTTAGCAGAAATGGGTAAGTACGCCCTTTTCTGCCTTCCGGCGAGGATAGGTCCGGGCAGATCCTGAATTGGATCAAGGGACCGGTTCCTTGCAAGTTCTTAGGGCAGCGCCCTAAGCCTTCGGCGGGTCTTCCGTCTTATATATTTGCAATTTTCAAGGTTCGTTTGAGCCTCTTATTTTCGGCTCAGTTTTTCATAGATTACTTGACACTACCTTTTTTATATAACCTTATATACGAATGCAACTCGTAAAAAGTTTTAAACATATCTATTTTTTTTTGAAACTTTCTAAAAAAAATAATCGTATATATTCATAAATACATGTAAAATACTTATTACCCAGTCAATACGAAAGGAGAGATAGGATGGATGACCGTACTATTATAAATCAAATTCAAAAAGGAGATCATAAATCACTCGAATTATTAATTGATAAATACAATCGTTATGTTACCGTTATCGTTTTCAATATCTTAAATGGAGTGATGGGAAATGAGGATATTCAGGAAGTTGTAAGTGATACATTTTTTCTTCTTTGGAAAAATATACATAAAGTAGACCTTGATACCTTTTCCGATTTAAAAAATTATCTGGCAACCATTGCAAAAAATGCTGCAAAATCTAAATTACGTGCATACAAACAGACACTTCCGTTAATGGATGAAATACTAAATACTGATGAAAATGAAATCGAAAAAATTCATACGAAAGACTGGGTGATCAGTTGCATACGGCAGTTAAAACGTTCAGAACAAATAGTTTTGATCAAATATTATTACCAATGCAAAACAATCAAAGAAATTTCAGATGAAGAACTTCTACCTGAATCTACTGTGAAAACAAGATTACGAACTGGAAAAATACATTTAAAAGAATTATTAGAGAAAGGAGAGTAAATATGAACTATTATGAAATATTCGATCTTGTAGAAGATGAATGTGTTGATATTTTGCCAAATGATAATCTTCCTGATGATTTTGATGATATTTTTACTGCGGAAAATACAAAAAAAATGGTATTCGATAAAATCAATACATTAAATAATTCTCAGACGCGAAGGAAAAAACTCACTCCAAAAAAATTAATTATCATTTCTATTGCAGCTGCATTATTGATATCCGGCACTGTTATCGCAAAACCTTATTGGAAATTATGGCAGGAGGGCGGTGCCGAAGAAATAACAAATGATAATCGGGAATTAATTGGAAAAGAAGTATGGACTGATGCATTTGTGACGACCTCAGAAGAATATGAAAATTACTTAAAACACCCTCCCATTTACAAATTACCTGAAAATGATATTGTTAAATCCATTGAAGGTGACGTATTAGGACCTAATTCCGTAAACATTTTTCCAACATCCGAAAAAGATAATCAATTTTTATCTCCGGAAGTAATAATGATGAATAATGCACTTGTTGTATTTACTACTACTGACAGCATAGGATGGAAATTAAAAAAAGGTGACATTATCAACTTTGAAGCCGAACTTTATCCAACTTATGGACATTCAACATCTATTTTTTGTATTTTACCTATTATTGACGGCGAACTTAAAGAAGATATGGAAATTTTCAACGCAAACAAGGTTTCCTATCATTACACAATCACAGAAGATTGCTATTATAATCTTGGAATACTTAGTGCCAGCCCCAGTACAATCAGTTTTCATGAAGGAACAATTTCAATAATCAGTGGCCAAGGTACAAGCGACTAGGGGACAAGTCCATAGTCACACTTCTCTTCAAGTACGCCGAGGCGTACTTGCTGCGAGGCTTTATCTTGGAAAAAGATTGGACTCCCGCCAAGAATAACTTGTCGCAACTCACCACCTATAGAGGTGGGAGTCTTATCTTCTTTCAAGATAAACGGTTCTCCTTCCAAGCCAAAGGGCGCTGCTCGTGGCAAGATGCTGGGGTCAAAAGCCCTGGCATCGAACGTCCCTTTTTTGCTTTTTGTTGCTATTTAATTTATAAGTTTCTACCGTAGTTTTCGGTATATTTGGTGTCGATTGTAACTATACCCTTCCCATATTCTTATGCCAATAGAGGATTTTCTGCATAGTTCGAAGACCCTTTC
>NZ_JBQHSG010000053.1:0-4740 GCF_052066375.1 Bariatricus sp. HCP28S3_A7 | reverse complement strand
GTGAAAAACTCCAATCTATCAAAAATCGCATGTGAATTATAGTGAATTACTCCAACTCGCAAAGGGCTGGGGTAATTTTGTATCTGACCGCATTAATATTTGGCGCTTACGAACTTCCAGAGTATCGAAAAAAGATTATTTCTTTTTTGAAAAAACAGATAGTTGAAGTTAGCGTTAAGGACAACAACTAATAATTAACTACAAAGCAAAAGGAGCGGCTAACCCACCGGTCGTTCCTTTTTTGCACCCAAATTTCAAGGAAAGGAAGTGAAAATAACATGAAACAACATATAGTTATCATTAGTGCCAGAGAGATATCACCGGACTCATTGACAGTACAGGAACGGAGGTAGTAACCTATACGTATGATGCAAGGGAAAACTGCTGAGTAAGAAGAGAAAGGAAAAGATGAAAAATGCCATTAGATGAATTAATAGTCAAATCTGATGAAAAATGGATAGAATTCAGGATACAGCTTACGCTTGGAATACTGATTATTTATTCGATAATATGTCTTATATTAACAGTGGCAGAGCATGAAAGTTTGAAAACATTTATTGGGTATTTTCTTATTATTTCTCCACTTTTTCCAATAGGACTCTGGCGTTGGTGGAATGAAGGAAGAACGATAATTATAGACAAAAAAGGATGTTTAATAAAGTTTTTATTTTACAAAAAGTATTTTTTATGGAATGAATTGAATGTTAGACAGATGAGGCCAAAGATAGGTTTATGGGAATACGAGGGCGTTGTGTTTTCCGCACATGCTTATGATCGCCCTGGAGATAGCAGTAATTGTGATTACTATATGCTAAAGCATCCTTTTACTTGTTTTGTGGTGAATTTTTCGGGGAAACATCGTCCGATTATGTATGGACAAGCCTTTCCGGTTGTGATTGACGGTGAAATCTGTTCAATAGATAAAGAACGATTATTAATAAAATGGAAGAGTGGAATGTCAAGTTAGAGACGGTTCGGAAAGTTAATGAAAAAGATTTTTTGGACAAAAAAGGTAGATTAATGACAAAAAAATCGCGGCGAGAATGGAGCTTCCGAGCGGTATGTGTGTGGTTGATGATAATTATGGTTTTGATATATATGGTTTTTGTGGGGAAGAGTGTTGGAGTATATATTGCGTTAAGTCCGGTTATTGTCTTTTTATCGGGAGTATACATTGGCATTACTAGAATTAAATCTTATCGTTTGAGAATGGACGAAAAAGGTTGCGTACAAAAATTCCTTTTCCTTTCAAAACATTATTCTTGGAAAAAACTGCGGGTAAAATTGGTTAAGTCGAATGAAAGTCATTGCGGGGAAGGGGGGGTGTTTATTAAAAAAACAGAAAAAGGCAAAAAGCATAACGATGAAACATATGAGTATTCAAAAGTTCATCCATTTAGTAGCTTTTCAATTAATTTTGAAATACCGGGGAAAAAATTTGGAGAGAAAGACGCTTTACATGAAATTAGTAAAGAACTGTTTTTGAAAAAGATGGAAGATTGGGGAGTGGATGTAGAAGGATTATAAATGGAGCTATGCGAGGAGTAACTGGTATGAAAAAAACGAGACTAAAATTTGGTGAGATGTATATTTTAAGGCATTGTATGGTGATTTTTGCATGTATTTCTTTTGGCAATATAGCAAAAGCGTGGACGGACTGGGTGGGATGTTTGCTTTTAGGCTTTCCTATCATATATAATTTATGGTATGTGATATTATTTCTAATTGATTTGATTGTCGGTCCGAAGAAAATGAGAATGCATTTTCGAAAACTTAAGCATGCTGACACTGCGTTGCGTTTTATATTTCCAAAGAAGTATATTATTCATGACCCGAGTGTTTATGAAAATTGTAAATGGGTGGCAGCTACACTTGTATTAGAAGGTAAAGGAAAAAAAACCATTACTTTACGAGCGATTTGTTCCGGACCGGAATTAGTGAAATATAATAAAAAGGGATGTCTTGATGTGACTTATTATAAATGTTCTGGTATAGTAAAGGAGATTATTTGCTAATCAGTTCGAGAAAACATAACAGATGTGATTGTTAAGCAGCATGAGAAATTCAATGAATACGCAAATCTAAATACCTATATTGAAAAGTAATTGAATCTTTTATGGAATATACATCCGGCAGAAGATAGGGCAAGAGTGTTACCGATTCCAGGGGCAACCAGACTTCCGTGGCAGTCGGAAAGACTACCAAGTAAACTGGATGAAGTTAAAAGAATTGAGAATTAAAAGGGAAGATTGTTTAAATAAGGTGGTGTTGAGATGGTACCTAAAAAAGTAGAAGCATATTAAACGGGTATTAAGAAAGGGACACTAAGAATGAAAAAATATAAAAAGAGCTCTTTAAAATACAAAAATAGAGCTTGGGTTATAGTTTTTACTAATATATTACAATTATTAAATTTTATGATGCAACTGATGGTCATGATATTAAAAGGTCAATTTGAAACAAAAGGAGCGGAAGGGAGATTCGAATGAAAAAGAAATATCATTTTTATTTAGAAAGTAAAAAACGGCTTATAGAATTTTTGAATAAAAATGAAGTTCCATATGAAACGCATACTACCATAAGCTTAAACGATAGAATGGAAAAAGTTACAGAGGATATGTGTGTATTTGATTTGTATGGTGATGAGGATACATATCGCAAATTTAAATGGCAATTCCCGAATTATGCCAGTGAAGGAACACGTTCGATTGAATATTCTGAGAAAGAGATAGAAGAGTCAGAATGGTTATTTGTTTACAATAAAAGTAATAAAGTACAGTGGGTATATGATGAAGAGTCGTTTAGAGAGACGTGTAGGGTTAAAATTCCAATTATAGGGAGCCATTATAGACATGCAGAACAGGTAAAATGTTTATCCGCGACAAAAGCGGTAAAATGGGGAACAAGGCAGTTTTTTAGTGGCCCCAATGCCATGGACGATATTATATTTTGTTCGGATAAAGCAAGAAAAATGTTACAGGATAAATGGAACGGATTAGAATTCTGGACAGTCAAAAAGTATAATACCTGTCAAAATATTGAAGATCTTTATCAGCTTGTATTTAATGAAAAATTACCTATTGAAGCGATTCGTGGGTGGAAAAAAGGGACTTGCAGTATTTGTGGGAGAAAGATTATCCGTATACCTAAGGGAGAGGAGCAGATTTCTATTAATAGAAAATATTTAACAGATTCGAATAGTGTGTATTCTACAGGAGAGGTATTAACAGGTAATGTTTTGGGATGCAATACATTTTCATTAAATATTGTTCCTCAAAGTTTTTATCAATATTGTAAACAGTATGAAATGAATCGGGGATAAATATGAATAGAGAAATAGAAGAAGAAATAATAAAAAAATATGTGAAAAAAATAAACAGGAAAGAATCCTATGGGAAATAAATAATCCTAAAAAGAGGAAGGGGATTATATGGCATTTTGATAGGCCAGATATTTTTAAAGGGGATTATCTGCAACCAGTAGAGTATATGGATAGAAAGATTATGAAAGATTTTTTGATTAAGAATAGTAATCTTGGGAAAGTGTATTTCATAGGTGAAAGTTTTATTGGTTATTTATCAAGTGAAGAGGCGGCAGAGAGAGCGAACACCGGTGAGATTTGTATTATATATTGTGGAAATGGTATAGGGTATTATCAAGGGGAACAAGAAAAAGGAAAACCACCTAGATTCTTGCTAAAATAGGTAATTACAGTAAAATATTTCAATAGAAAAGGTGGTGTTGAGATGGTACCTTAAAAGTTATTGTAAATTGTGAAAATCGTGCCATGATAATTGAAGCTCTCGAGAAGAGGTTGATAGCGGAAGAACTAATGGGATGGCGCGAGGAGATGCTGCCTTTTTGGAAGAAATTGATCATTGAAGAGACGCTGGAAATCACTAAGTAATAATAATTGGTTAGAAAAAACAGTCAGGAGGAAATAAAAATGGTACAGATTATGTGGAAAGAAATAATAGTGGGTTTCATGCTGTTGTTTATTTTTCGGTGGCTATTAAATGTTTACATGATTAATACATATAATAAAATGGCAAGGCTGTTTGGTAAGACAAACAATGTGGAAACATTGAAAAAAAGAATGAAGAAACATAGAAAACTTTGTGATTTTTTTTCTATAGGACCATGGAATCAGGAAATATATGCCATATATAATGGATTGTGCTGGATGTTAGCTTCTCTAGAGTTATTAGAAGGGAGAGAGGATCAGTTTTTGCAGTATGTAAACAGCATAAAGAAGGGAAAAGAATATGAAATAAAACCATTTGCTTTTGCTTTATATTATCGTTCAAGAAAGAACCAAAGTTTAGCCGAGGAATGGTATCGGGATTATTTGAAATGTAATTATCAACATATTGAAATGTATTTGCTGTTAGATTATATTTTTTCGGAAAACAAAAGGAGTCTTGATGAAACAATGGGTAAAGTAATTGGTCTTTTTAAGAATCCTGCGACGATAATATTGATCAAAGATAATGGGATAATATAAAGAGATAGCAGTTTTCGTATTGGTTTGCGTTGATTTAACAAGATATAGCAAGAATTCTCCCACCTCTTTAGGTGGCGAGATGAATTGCAAAAAATATGAGAGAACACTTGTTCTAAGGTGCCGGATGTGGTATAATATAATCAGTCGAATAAAGGGAAGGATTGATTATAATATGGATTTGGATAATAATGCACATTCAGTATTTTTGTTATATTATCATTTGATTATGGTTGTGA
>NZ_JBQHSG010000052.1:0-5547 GCF_052066375.1 Bariatricus sp. HCP28S3_A7 | reverse complement strand
CGGGATATGCTTGCATATAAGCTGGAAGATAGAGGAAAGAAGCTGATAAAGGTCGATCGGTTTTATCCATCCAGTAAAACCTGCAGCAAATGCGGAAAGATCAAGAAAGAAATGTCATTGTCAGAACGGATCTATGAATGTGGGTGCGGGAATCGGATGGATCGGGATGTGAATGCAGCGATCAATATCCGAGAAGAAGGAAAAAGAATTTTATGCGCATAACTGCGCCTGAAATATGCCCGTAACCGGGCAGAAAAGAACCGCGGGGCACGCGGGGATAGCTTATTGATACTTAGCCCTATAGGGCTATTGAGTAAGAAGCCCCTACTTCAAAGCTTTAGGGCTTAAGTAGTGGGAGCATGTCACTCCTTTATTATTTCGCCAGGATATTACTCTGTATCTCCATCGGCATATGATAAGCCTGACCTCGTTTTGTCAGGCTGTATAGTTTAAAACTCATGAGTTCCGGAGTCGCATTCAAAGAGCTGCAGAGTTCGAAATAATCCAGGTCCTCGTTCTGAACCATCTCTTCAATGTCTTCATCTTCAATAAGAAGATCGGCAGCAAACAGATTGGCCTGGTATTCTGTATTATCCGTCATATTGTAGAGTGTATCATCTTGCATCGGAGCCATTTTCAGCTGGGAACGATGCAGGATGATATGCCCTAATTCATGGGCGGCAACGATCATCTTTTCTTCTTCTGAAAGGAAACTGCTGATCATGACATAGATCGTCTTGCAGCTCATAAAACAATATCCTTTCAGTGTCTTATATCTGGAAGTTTCCCCGACAACAATGTTCATCTGATCCATGATCTCAAAGGGATCCCTGGTGCCATATTTCTTGATTAATTTCTTTGTTTCTGTATATTCTGCAGTTTTTACTGCATCCACGTAGTGGTACCACTGAAAAATCGGCTGTCCCTTCCGATTGTAATCAGTGCTGCGCCCACATTTATGTGGAAGCCAATAGACATCAAAGATGTCGTTTATCGAGGGTATGGGGGCGCTGCAGGTCCAGTGGACCTGCGTTTAGCGCGGACCGTAGTGGAACGAAGACCGGAATCCCCATCAAGATTACAACCCGGTGAAAATACAATGGAGCAAAAATTGTGATAGTGTATTACCGGGTGGATCTTGCTCTTAGAAAAAGAACCTCTCACTTATATGGGAAAAGAGAGCCCCTTATACAACATGGAAATGAAAAAACCTCGCTATGGTAGAAATATGATTTTGTTGAAATAGTCAAAAATATTGGCTTTGCGGAATTAGAAACGGAGTGGATCAATTTGTAACAATGAAAATTCATGTATTAAAAAGATTACTTATTAGAGCTACTTTGTTGGAGTACCTGTTCTTGGGCATTGCAAAGGTGTTTGCCTATTGTCGTTGGGAGGATATCTGATATGCTGAAATAGAGGGTACTTGAAATAATGCATAGGAAATTTAAAAGTATATTTCTAGAGATAAGAAACAAGGAGGCAGTATAATGAAGGAATTATATATACCATCCTCAGATGGAAAGAATCAGTTGCATGTTGTTATTTGGGAACCCAATATTACAGTAATTGGAATTGTTCAGATTTCTCATGGAATGATTGAATACATAAAACGCTATGATGAATTTGCAAGGTAGTATAATATTTTTCAAACGAATGGAATGATATACAGAATAGGAGGGATTGATAAGTGTCGGATATTACAAAAAGTGTCCGAAAGGTTTTCCTTCCAAAGTCTGTCGCAAAGATGCTGATCGAATGGAAAGAAAAACAGAATGAGACAAAGGAAGTTCTTGGAGATGAATACATGGACTATAACCTGGTCATGGCAAGTACGTTTGGTCTTCCTTTGGGGGATGGCGCGATCCGGAAGCCATTAAATCAGTTGATTAAGGACTATGATCTCCCACCGGTTGTTTTCCACAGTCTCAGACACAGCAGTGTTACCTATAAGCTGAAACTGAATGGTGGAGATATTAAGGCTGTCCAGGGAGATTCTGGACATGCCCAGGTCAGCATGGTTACGGATGTATATTCCCACATCCTGGATGATGACCGGAAGAAAAATGCAGAATTATTTGAAGAGGCTTTTTATGAGAAGAAAAATCTGGATCCGCAGATGCATCCGAATACAGCACAAAACACGGTAGCGGTTCCGGAAGGCGTGGATGCAGAACTGCTTGCAAAGGTTCTTTCCAATCCGGAAATGGCAGCATTACTTGCATCATTGGCGAAGACAATGAAGTAATGAAAGTATTTGTTTATTCTGTTTTAAATAGGGAAATAATGTAATAAGAATAATATCTAATATTTGTTTAGGTATCAAAAAAAAGAGAAAAACATAAAATCTAAAATAAATTAATTGCTGTAAAATAAAGGTTTTTTAGAGTTTAGATATAGACATATTTTTCAAACATTATTATAATTAAATCAGATTAGATATTATAGAAACTTGGGATAAGAGGAGGATTCAATGAATATAAAAGAAATCAAAATTAAAAATTTCAAATCACTTTATGATGTGTCTTTCTGCCCTGGGAATATCAATGTTTTTATTGGCGCCAATGGTTCAGGAAAATCTTCTGTTCTGGAAGCTATTGGTGTGCTGAGTGCAGCCATGACAGACCGTGTGAATAATAATAGTCTTCAGCGGAAGGGGGTTCGGCTTAGTACTTCATCATTATATAAGTCGCAGTTTCGTTCTATTGAACGAAGTATGCCAACGGTTGATTTTGCCATGAGCTGGAAGAGAAATAAAAACGAGTATGAATATTCTGTACATCTTACTACACCTGCAGATGATGATACCTGGAAATATCATTCGGAAAGTGTTTCTAAAAACGGAGAAAATGTATTTGGCCGAAGTAATCGATCAAGCGTACAATTAAATAATAAGGTAGGATATTATGCTCTGTCAGAAAAACTGAACGGAGAAGAATATACAGATATGGGAAACTATATCTCTGGGTACGGAATTTATCAGCCGGATACTCTTACTCTGCGTGGAAATGTGGCAGATCCTACACAGGTTACGCCAATCGGACTGAATGGTGGCAGACTTGCTGATGCAATGGAGGATTTATTCTCGGCTGTAGATGATGAGATAATGTTTGGAGCAATGAGTATGGATGATGTTCTTGAATTAATCGAGTGGGCATCGGATATTCATATCGCAAGGCCCAAAAAGTCGAATCTGAATCCGGGAGTTCCGAGTACACGACAGGTCATCGAATTTCAGGATCGTTTTTTAAAGGATAAAGCAGTATTTACCGGATATGATGCCAGTGAAGGTGCTTTGTATGTTCTGTTTATGCTGACACTGGCTATGCATCCGGATGTGCCGGGAATGTTTGCGATTGACAGTTTTGATCATGCTTTAAATCCTAGACTGGCAAAAAGAATCACAGAAGTATTCAGTCAGCTGATAATTGAGAGCGACAAGACGGTTTTCATGACAACACATAACCCCCTTGTACTGGATGGACTGAATCTGGCGGATGATAGGATACGACTGTTTGCCATTAATAAAAATAAGTATGGGCACGCTGAATTAAATAGAATCCAGATTTCTCAAGAACTTTTAGAAACAGGACAATCCTTATCCAGACTTTGGATTAACGGACTTCTGGGAGGTGTTCCGGAACTGTTATGAAAAAGAGGATAGGAATTGTAGGTGAAGGACCGACAGATTATCTTGTACTTAAATGCATGATCGATCAGATAACCGGAGAAGAAAATGATTATCTGAGAATTCAGCCGGAACAAAATATGCTAGGCGAGTACGGAAATGGGTGGAAAGGTGTATGGAACTGGTGTGAGTCTACAGGACAGAATCTGGATAAGATTATGAAGGGTATTTCTCCTAAGATTGATATGATTGTAATTCAAATGGATGGGGACGTGGCTCGGAAAGAAAAAGAGGTTCATTGTCGGTGTGCAACTGTGGAATGTGAGCATAAGGGGAAAGTTCATCCATTAGGATGTGAAACGTTAATAGATGGCTCATGTCCAGTAGACATTCCGTGTAAAGATCATGAGAACACACCGGAAGGATATCGCAGCCATATAACACATTGTGTTTTACAATGGCTTGGAACAGATACCGAGAGAAATGATATTATTATTACGGTGCCATGTGACAGTACAGATACATGGATTGTTGCTGCTTTTGATCCTATGGAGGAGATAGAAAAAATCCAAAATCCATGGAAGGATATTATTTCCAGAAAAAAGGATTACCATGGAATAAGAATACCAGGTCATAAAAAGAATAATCGTATATACCAGCAGCTGATTCCTACTTTGGAAAGTCATTGGAAACAAGTAATTGATTTGTGTGATTCTGCTAAGTATTTTGAAAAAGCAGTAAAAGTAGCCTGGGGTGAATAAAGAAAATATCTCCATCATTTAGCAACAAAATGATGGAGATATTAATGAAATGAAGGAGATTTTGGTAAAATGGTGCCGGGCCGGCAACTGGATATGTTCGTATTTAAATCGGCTGTCGTGGTCAAAACACCATAGACAAATCAACAACAACGTTGTATAGTAATAATAGAAATCTGGTCAATTGAATATTGTTTATCATTCCCGCTTGTAAGGGGATGGTAGCCGGAAGATGATATCTGTCAGTAACAACAGAGCTTTCCCCGGATGTTAGCAGCTGCAAAGAATCTGCTAATTTTCAGGTCTTATCTGGTCTTGACAGAAAGGGTATTCAGATTACCAGAATTTGATTCGAAAATAAAAAAAGTCCTTGATAATAAAGGGCTAAACATATCAGTTCTTGACGGGGATTGACAGAACCACAGAGCTCTCCTAAGCGAAGGGTCGGAGGTTCAAATCCCCTTGTCGACGGTGGGCATCGGAATGATTAGCAGAAATTGCGAAATCATTCCGATTTGTCTTTGTAACGGTAAAAAATCACTCCGTTTTACCCTCGGAATTACAAACGAAATAGGGATTCGGATAATGAAAATTTCCCAACAAAAAAGTACCTATTTCCAAAACAGGAAAATGAATTCTTCTAAGAAATTATGGCGACGATGCTGTTTTCGCCAGTATGGTTAGCGTTAAGTATTGTTAAAATCAGTACTTTCTTAGCAAAAATTCATTGAATGACAACTCTATATAAGTTATTGAATGACAATGCTCATTCACAGATCTGTAAATGGTCTCGTGAATGGGCATTTTTCTTTGCATTTAAATAGCCAAAAAAGGAGGGAATTCTAATGAATTGCAAAAAGAATGCGAACAGCAATCCGGGCGAAAAAAAGCAGCTGTTTCATCCAGAGAGTGAGAAAGTCGTAGAGATCGGACTGGAGCGATTAAGGCCATTTAACAAGATATAGCAAGAATTTTCCCACCTCTTTAGGTGGCGAGATGAATTGCAAAAAATATGAGAGAACACTTGTTCTAAGGTGCCGGATGTGGTATAATATAATCAGTCGAATAAAAGAAAGGATTGATTATAATATGGATTTGGATAATAATGCACATTCAGTATTTTTGTTATATTATCATTTGATTATGGTTGTGAAATATCGC
>NZ_JBQHSG010000051.1:0-6916 GCF_052066375.1 Bariatricus sp. HCP28S3_A7 | reverse complement strand
GTTTTAAAAGACATATGCAAACCACCTTTATTTGATAAGATGATTATACCATATGTCTTTCATCAATAGTAGTTATTTAATTAGTTGGAAATACCTTTTGACCCCAGCATCGTGGCAAAAGGATCGTCCCCTTAAAATTATTTTTGTCCCGATTTTTTTCCATCTGACTGATTTCTTCATATTTCTCAAGATACTCCCGCATTACAGGATCTGTAGTTTCGCCTTTTTTCTTTTTAGCAGTTTCCGCTTCCAGTTTGTCCATGAACGTATGGATCTCCTCATAAGCCTCTGGTTGGTTTTTCTTTACTGTCAGCACAAAATGTCCTTCCTGTTCATGGATCTGGTCCATGATTGCGGTCTACGTTCCAATCGCATCAATCGTTATAATACTTCCACTGATATCCAGAAGTTTCAACAATTCAGGAATCACCGCAATCTCATTCGTCTTTGAATCTACAGGAAGTTGTGCAAGCAGCAATCCTCGGACAGTTTCCACGACGTTCAAAATCATTGGAGTTGCCGCACATTTTGTCTTTTCCGTTGCGCCACAGAGTGCTTTCCCGTCAATTGCAAGATGGGTATTCTTCGAGTCCACGATTTCTCCAATCCATTCCATAAAAGCACACAAGGCTAATTCCTCATCAATTCCGCTCAGCATCCGACTAATCGTGGAAGGCGAGGCGATCCCGTATTTCAATTCCATATGTTTCCGCAGCCATTCCAGGTTATGTTTGCACCAGTTAAGACTCCTGCGGATCGTTGTCCTGCCACAAAGAAATTCGATTGTGACACATACCAGCATTTCTGCCAGATTGTGTCTTTTCTCTCTGTTGCATCGATAATCTGGGATCTGCCTGAAATAATGAATCAGTTTTTCTGTCAGAAATGGTTTTTCAGCACATTTCCAGAGCCACCTGTATTTTCTCCAGAAGTTCCTGCTGTTCCTCATTAACTTTTGAAATGATTTCAGTTTTATTCAGACATACTAAATAGATTGTCTCTAACTTATGCAGTTCTTCCAGACCCACGCCCCATTTTTTATATATTCTGCGGGACAAAGACGATATCTGAGCTGCAAACTGATAACGAAAATCCGATTCTTTTTTCATCGTTCGTTTTTTCTGGATATAAGAAGTTGGAGATTGCTTGAAAAGAATAATAGAAAGTACATCTTCCCAATCATCCCCTAATGGTTTTTTCCAGTCATCCGGGCACAATTCCCAGACAGCTTTTGAAAACCCGTATTCCCATACTTCTGCATCTGTTAAAGATACCTTCTTTTTGTTGCTTTGTATTACCCCTTCCGGAGTAATAATGCCGATATAAGTATCGACCGGCTGCGGATATTTTTTCCCTTTTACACGCCGGGATGTTCTTTTATAAAGGTAATAAGAATCCCCCTTTTTTTTCACGGTAGTTCCCTTTACACGGTGTTTTTGAACCCATTCTGGATATTTTTTCTCAGTTACTGGCATAATGTCCTCTCCTTTCCGTATAAGTGGTGCATACCTATACTTTATAGACATCATACCTCTACTTGACCTAAAAGTCGAGGGTTATACACGCTTATGTATAGCATGTATAACCCTCGATGAAATCTGATCTTTTTAGAATTTTAAAATATCTTCATGAAACAACCCTGAAAACATTTATTTATCAAATTAACTGATAAATTGCAAGCGCTAAATTGATTTGCACAACTAATTATAATAGAAATTATATTCAACTATTCTATCTTTTACATTTGCTAATAGTATGCTATACTGAAAATGGATTTCATTTGAGGTGCGGTCGTTCCAATAAAACTGAAAGATTGCCAGATTGAAACGTAATATTCTATTTTACATATATGCTTTATGAGAAAGGATGGTTTTATGGATTGGAAAATGATAGTATTAATTGTTTTGATTATTATTTTCGTTATAGTTCCTGTATTATTTGTTATCATTAAAAATGCAGTAAGAGCAGGAATCTTGGAGGCATATGAAGTTTTTCAAAATGAAGGAGATAGGAATAAGAATATAAATTAAAGTTGAGCGATACCCCAAAAGTGTAGTTGTTAGAGGGTAATTGAGACTAATATGTCCCCCAAATTTTCTCTTGGACACATATTTTGAAGTAAAAAATGGATGCTTCCCTGATTTTACAGGAGGCATTCATTTTATTTACCCTGAATTCTAGAGAAGGAAAGTTGCAAAATACTTTATCAAGTATTCTCTGTATCTGTTTTTAATTTGGAATCGACACGAAATCATATCTAGTATAAGTGATTTATAATATTTTAAATAAAAAGTTAAACTAGGATATGTCTATTGTTCACTTCTACAAAATGTGTAGTTTTACCAAAATCTCTATCTATTATCTTATTAACAATCTTTCCACTCTGCCCTTATAAGAATGATATTCTTTTTTGAACATTTTCCAATTAATCTGGTCTCGTGTATAACAACTGAATTGCATAATGAAAGTAAACGCACCATAGTCGGTACGACTAATTGATTAGCCGCTCCGAAGAGCGGCATTGGTTTTAAAGTTACTTTCTGCATTCCGTTGGCAACTTGTCTGACCAAGGAAGCAAATCTTCACAGAAACTTGTATCATGGTCATCCATGCGCTTTGGAATCTCTGTCAGAAGGTATTCAAAATAATTGTAAGGTTTAAGATTATTAGCCTTTGCAATTTCTGCAATGCTATAAATGATTGCGCTGGCTTCTTCTCCTGCAATGGTATCAATCATAACCCAGTTTTTCCGAATTGAACAAAGTCGCGTCCGGTATATGGGGATTCAATATCTCATATTCTGTCATTATTTTTGGATAAGCAGAACTGTCTATGGAGAAGACGATCTCGAAAATCCAGGAATTTTTTTTGATTTTTGGCAGAGATTCCCCTTACCCCAGTTTTGTAAGTACGGTATTCGTTTTGAGTTTGGTTTAGGCACTGTTTTTTCGGTGTGTCATATATCTGGAACACACCTTATATGATACGTTCCCTCCACAACACGGACATACTGTGACATCCTTTTTGTACAGTATCTTGATCGCATGTACTTTATCTTCCTTCCTGAACCGTCTCAGAAATTCACGGCAGCCGATCAGATTTCTGCAGATGGGAATCAGTTTTCGTTTATTATGGTTGCTCAGGAGCCCATAGTGACGTATCCTGACAAATCCTTTCGGAGGAACATGCATCAGGAAACGGCGGATGAATTCGGTACCTTCCAGGGTTAACTCTTTCCATTTACCTCCACATTTACAATCCTTTACCCGGATGGTTACCGTATTTTCATCCATATGGAGAATGCGGCTGTTTCATCCCGGACAGGAATTTTCTCTTAAAAAGCTTTGCCATTGCTTTCCTGGGCAGAAAATAGCCATCTTCTTTCTGGTGCCAGTTACGGTCTGTGTCCAACCCGCCGCAGGTTGATAACACATGAATGTGCGGGTGGTAAGAAAGATTGGATGCCCACGTATGCATAATGCTGATAAATCCGGGGGTGCCTCCCATATGGGAAGGGTATTTTGAAAGCTCCTGGATGGTTTCTGCCACAGCATGAAAAAAGAGAGAATACAGCTCTTTCTGATTCCAGTAGATCAATGGGTTCAACTTACTTGGACAGGTAAAGACAAGGTGGTAATAATCAATGTCCAATACATGTTCATTCTGTGCATCAACCCATAATACATTCGCTAACGCCTGGCACATCGGACAGAATCTGTCACGGCAGGAATTGTTATGGTACTGGATATGTCCGCATTTGTCACATTCAGAGAAATTGGCTCCATATGCACCAGTCTTGCAATTAAGAATATGATGTAAGGTTTTTTCCTGACTTGCAGTGGATGTGTAAGAGTCCAGATATTTGGGATAGATATGCCGGAGGACATCCCGCATGGTAGGATTATCATTCATCACGGCCGCCCTCCCCATAGTCTTTTTCAAAAGTATCAAAGGGACTCCGGATACCCATAAGTGCTTTGGATGTCATCTGCAGATACACATCCGTGGAATTCGGGCTGCGGTGGCCTAACAGTTGTTGGATAAATGTATGGCTGACTCCGTCTTCAAGTGCGTGGCAGGCAAAGCAATGCCTCATTGTATGCGGTGTTACCCCTTCCGGAAGCCCGAGTCTCCGTGCATGATTTTTTTATGAATAGTTGAACGTTTGAACTGGTAAGTGGTTCATCCCTTACTGTGCTTTGAAACAGCCATCCCATTGGGCGGTTATAACTGTACCAGTATTCTGTAAGGATTTCCAGGTTCCTGTCACTTAATATGGTATAGCGGTCTTGTCGGTTCTTTGACAATGGAACATGTATCATCATCTGTTTCCTGCGGATATCTTCATAGCGCAGATGGCAGACTTCACTGACCCGAAGACCGGAGGAATACATCGTTGCAGTGATGGCCTTGTGCTTATAATTATCCATAGAATCAATAAGTAGGTTTACCTGTTATCTGGATTATTCTGCACCCATTCATTATAGCGGTGTAAATGCTTTGTGAAATACTGATAAGGTGTTGTATACTTCAATCTATGAAAAATGTTCATTACCGGATCACCTCATCTCTCACGATCCGGTCGCCCTGTAGCGCAATATTTTCATCATGAGTGATCACGATCAACGTCTGGTCATAGGTTCTGTTGGAATATCTGAGAAGCTTCATGATTTCTTTGCTGTTCTCAGAATCCAGATTTCCGGTCGGTTCATCCGCAAGCACAAGAGTAGGCGCATTCATCAGCGCTCTTCCCACCGAAACTCTTTGCTGCTGTCCACCGGAAAGCTGATTCGGCAAATGTTTCCTCCTTTTCTTCAGTTTTAATAAGTCCAGAAGTTCTTCCAGACGCTCTTCATTTACCTTTCTTACATCCATAAGAACCGGAAGTGTCATATTTTCTTCCACAGTCAGAACCAGTATTAGGTTATAGAACTGATAAATCAGTCCGATCTGCCTTCTTCTGAAAATTGCAAGTTCTTCTTCTTTCTGGGCGTAAACGTCTGTCTGACCTACAATCACTTTTCTCCATGACTTACAGATGACAATTTTGTCACTTTAGCGAAAAGTGACTGGCATGGCAAAAGGATCGTCTACTTAAACTTTAACATACCTTTGATTTCTGCTATGAGGTTTATCCGGAATTGTCATATGAATAAGATTCATCTCGATTGCTGGACGAAGATAATTTCTGCGGAATCCTTCTTTTGATTTTAATTCCAGTTTTTCCATAAGTGATTTGCTGGTGTATGGAATATCATATTCCATAACATCAAGCATTTTCTTGATATGTTCCGAAAGTTGTTCGTTATCCTCGCTAACCTGCTTAGAAATATCATCCAAAACCTTATCAATTTGCAATAGAATAAACTCGATAAAAATTGTAGATTCACCATTTACATGGCACTTGGCAATTGCATCATAATATTCCTCCTGAAACTTCTCAATTTGACTTTCTATTGGAATGTATTCAAATACCGGTTTCCATTTTGTAAGAATAGCAGTATGCCATAATCTTGCCATCCTTCCATTACCATCAGAAAAAGGATGGATAAAAACAAATTCATAATGAAATACGCTACTTAAGATTAAAGGATGAACACTGTATTTTGATTCCTGCATCCATCTAAAAAGATCTTCCATTAACTCTGGAACGAATTGTGCAGGCGGCGCCATAAATATACACTGATCACCACTAAAAACACCTTCTTCTCCTCTACGGAATTTACCAGATTCTTCAACAACATATTTTGTCATAATACCATGAAATTTCTTTAAATCTTTGATACTATATGGATTAATTTCAGAAATTTTATCATAAGCAATGTAAGCATTTTTAATTTCTTGTATTTCTTTTTGCTCTCCTAATACATTCTTACCATTAATAACATCTCTTACCTGTCCTAAAGAAAGCGAATTAGCTTCAATCTTTAAAGAAGCGTGAATAGACTTTATACGATTGTTCTTTCTTAAGTGTGGTTTTGCTTCCAAACTATTGATTGCTGTAATACATCCGATTTTTTCTGAAATGGATGAAACATATGATAATATCTCATTTGTAATTGTAAAAGGCGGTTTGTAATTATCCATGAAAATACCTCCATTAACTTACGTATTATCTTGCGTACTTTCTTCCTCCATTATACATCATCTCTCTCGGATTCTTCAAATAAATTCTGTTTTAGGTAACTGGGGGGACGGGTACATGGTCACCATGCTCCTGTACCCGTCCCCCAGTCACCCTATCCATTTCTACTATTATATCGGTGTACCTACTTCGATCAAGTTTCCATCCGGATCATAAAAACGGACTACTTTCTGTCCCCAGGCATGTGTCATCAGGCGATTCACATATTTTACAGATGGATAATAATTTTCCAGCTTCTCTACAAAAGCATCTATGTTTTTTTCTTCAAAATATAATTCACATGCATTATTCTCTGGGATGACATCTTGTCCTGTGAATTTTTTCCAAGTAGATTCATCCTGAAGTACCAGGCCTTCTGTAAGAATCATATTACCATCATTATCAAGAATAGGTTCGAGACCGAATAATTTGTGATAAAATTCTTTTGAACGTTCGATGTCTTTAACAACAATTAGGATATTTTTTAATTTCATTTTTTCTACACTCCTCTCTGCGGCATTTCCAGTTAACATAACATTTTATTATATTACTATACTTTAACAAAATATAGCAAGAATTCTCCCACCTCTTTAGGTGGCGAGATGAATTGCAAAAAATATGAGAGAACACTTGTTCTAATGCGCCGGATGTGGTATAATATAATCAGTCGAATAAAAGAGTGGATTGATTATAATATGGATTTGGATAATAATGCACATTCAGTATTTTTGTTATATTATCATTTGATTATGGTTGTGAAATATCGCCGGAAAGTGATAGATGATGTAATAT
>NZ_JBQHSG010000050.1:0-6928 GCF_052066375.1 Bariatricus sp. HCP28S3_A7 | reverse complement strand
TGCGCGATGCGCTTCATACACAGGTTGCAGTGGCATAAATCGCTATTTTATTAGCTGAAATATTGAATTTTCAAGGTACAAATCCCATTTTGGGTATGGGAAGTCTTAGTTTTTAATTCATTTGGATCATCATCAGCAAAAGCGACTCGCATATGCCTACCTTCTGATGGATATGTTTTTGTTGTTTGTATCATAGCAAAATCCAATAAAAAACGCAAATCATGTGTTATAGAATAACGCGCAGAATAAAGTAAGTATCTGTCACCGAAAACTGGCAGCTTCCATTCAGTTTTTCAGCAACATACCAGATACTTTTTGTTCCAAACCCGTGTCCGGCTTCGGAAGTATATGGAAGTCCATTCATAAATTCCGGCTTATCTGCATAAGTATTTTTCAGAGAAATCAGTAATTTTTCTTCATTCAGACGCATATCCAGTTTAATCTCACGTCTCGCTTCCGGAAGTTTCAGGACTGCATGGATCGCATTTTCCAAAGCATTGGAAAGAATTGCAGTCATATCCACGTCAGAGACTGCAAGAGTCTCCGGAAGTTGTATAGAGTATTCAAAATGAATATAGTTATGTTCCAGTTCACTCTCATGAGAAGATAGAATTAAGTTTATAATTTCATTTTTACAATATCGCTGTGTTACGGTTTTGTCAGAAGTATGGATGACTTCGTTAATATATTCCAATGCTTTTTCATTGTCGTTATTTTCAATATAAGAAGAAATGCTTAATAAAAAATGTCTCATATCATGGCGCAGAATAGAGACAGCGTGTTCGGAGCGGCGTATCGCATCCAGTTCCTTTTCAGACTGGATCCGCTTCATTTCCATAATTTGGTTGCGCTGTTCTGCTTCTTTATTGGCTTCGTATTCCTTGAAATAAAGAAACAAAAACATCAGATAAGTGATGCAGAGCACGAATCCAAGAAATTCGCCAACTACCTTTGAACCGGAATAAAGAAGTAAAGTATATTTACTTGTCATATAATCAAAGATGTAATAGACAAAAGGCATAAATCCGAGGATAGCCAGTGAACGAGCCGGCTTCTGCAGAAGCTGTGCAGTAATATCGGAAACGTAATGGACAAGCAGGATAAATACGATAATGGTCACGCAGATACGGACACTGTAATAGATCCATTCCTGACTGGTCAATGTCATTGCTGCAATTCCGGTCCAGTTACTGATCTGGCAGCAGAGGTATGCAGTCAGAACAGCCAAAATGGAGTTGGCCATTTTATATTTGTAATAAAAAGTAAGAAACAATACAAGCGGAATGTGAATAATGAAAGGATAGACCTGTTCCGTGAAACTGGTTCCATGCAATACAAAAGAAAGCACATAAAAAACACCTGTAATACACGAAAAAGTTAACAAGGCAAGGATATTCCTCCGGTTCATGCGGATGCCGAGAAATGCAGCAGATGCGTAGACACCGAACAATAATGTAGTTGTGTTATGAATCAGGCTTAAAATATTTACAAGCATCGTAGTTTCCTCTTTTGTTCGAAAATATGTGGATAAAATCCAGATCCGGTGTACAAATCGTGGAAAACATATCTATATATCAGGAGTCCTGGAATATCTGGGCAAAATAGGCCTCTTTGAAAGCTTTTGCGTAGCCTCTGGAAACCGGAATGTTCCGCCCGGATTTCGTAGTAATCTCAGCTGCGGTAAAATGATCTACATTTTGCAGATATACAAGGTAGCTTCGATGACATTTGAAAAATCCATCCTGCGAAGAGAAACGATCCTCAAAGGAATGAAATGGTTCTGCGGACTCTATGATATTGCCGGAGCGCAGATGAAAGAAAACTCTCTTATTCTGAGCTTCTGCGTATTCAATTTCATGAAAATACAGTTTCTGATAACCGGTGACAGTTTTGATTACCATGTTCTTTGGTTCTTCTGCAAATGATTGGGCACATTCGTCCAAAAGTTCCTTGAGCTTATCATAGGCAATTGGTTTCAGCACATATCCCTGAGCTTTGACCTCATAAGACTCTAAGGCAAATTCCGGTGATGAAGTCAGAAAGATGATTTTAACGGACTTATCGCGCTGACGAAGTTCCCTGGCAGCATCCATACCATTTAAAAGAGGCATGATAATGTCCAAAAAAATAATATCTAGCCGTTCTTCTGTATTGGCAGCGACTAGCTTATCACCGTTATTAAAAGTGTATATCTTTACCGGGATCCGGCGTTCATCGGACCATTTCCGAATTAATTTTTCAGCACAGATCAGGAACATCTTGCTGTCATCACAGATGCCTATTTTCAGCATATTCTCACTCCAGTTCATCTTTTCTATAAATACATTTTAATATAGAAACACTTTTCTTTCAATAAAATCAAATTGCAGTTCGCGCCGTATAAATGACAACTCGCGCCGGAGACAAAAATAGGACAGGAAAATAGATATAATGTTAGATGGGATTAGGATAATTAATTTGGTAATGAAATAGGTAGTATGCATAAAATACAAAGGAGACAAAAGAGATGAAAAAGATGAAGAAAAAAGCCTGGGCATGCCTGATGGCGCTGGCGATGGTACTGACCATGCTGCCGGGAATGGCGGTGAAGGCAGAGGCGGCGACGGGTTATGGCATATGGGTCGGAGACACAGAAGTTACAAGTGAATGCACAAGTGGAAATGGCTGGAGTTATGATGCAGAGACAGGTACACTGACGCTGGATAATTTCTATTATAAAGGTGAGGGTAAAACCCCGGACAGTTCGAACAGAGGAGGAATTTGCGTTCTGAGACCGAATTCGGCGAATCAATCGCCTGCTACTTTGTATATTAAGCTTCAGGGAAACAATTACATTGAAAACACATCAAAAAGATCCTACTGGAACGCTGGAATTTTTAGTTATTCTGATCTTGTTATCAGCGGTGAAGGTTCGCTTACTGTCAAAGGCGGTACAGGTGGAACCAGCCATGGAATTAGTGGGCAAAATCTTATTATAGAGAGTGGAACAATTGAAGCAGAAGGACGAGCTTCAGCGGGAAGCAGCGGAATTTATATGTATGGTGATGTCACTGTGAATGGTGGAAAAGTAACTGCCAGTGCGGATAATTCCACCAGCAGTGTAAGCCGTGGAATTGAATGTGACAGAAGCTTTATCATGAATGGCGGTGAAGTTACTGCAACAGCAAAGAATGCAAAATCAACAGGTTATGGTATTGAAGCAGATTATAATATCATATGCAAAGGTGGAATATTAAAGGCAGGAGGAGAAACGCAGGCTTTATATAGTCATACAAATTCCTATCCAGAAGGCTATGCAAAGGGGAAAGAGTATCCGGGAAAGAAGACATTAACGGCAGCTGACTTCACATTTTCTGCTCCATCAGATTTGATTTACGATAAAAGAGGCAAAGAATCAAAAGTCGTATTTAATGGTGATAATGACTGTGGTGATATTACTGTAAAATATTATGATGCAGATAATAAACTCTTTGACGGATTGCCGACAGAAGTTGGCGGACCTTATACTGTAAAGATTGATGTTGCTGAAAATGATGAGTATGATGGAGCTACTGACTTAACAGATTCTGCATGGAAGTTTGTAATCGAATATGGAGAAGCAACTTCTGATATGTGTACCGTATCTGGAATCAATGCGGCAGGCTGGGCAAAGGATAAAGTTATTATTACAGGTAATGGAGACAATAAAGTTGCAATTATGTCTACAAACCACTTTGCAGACAGCACAGATTTTGGCGGTATTGAAACGGATAACGGAAATGTTACAATCTATGTGCAGAGTGCATCTGGAAAAGTATATCGTAGATACTTAACATACAAACGGGATAAGACCGCGCCGGTTATCGATGGACTGAAAGATGGAATAGTTTACTGCGGTACATCAAAAGAATTTTCAGTAAGTGATGCGTTAAGTGGACTTGCAGATGTGAAAGACGGAGAGAAATCTCTTGGAACAAGCGGAACATATCAGTTGGCAGCCGGAACACATACAATCACTGCAACAGATATAGCAGGTAACAGTACAACTGTTAATGTTGAGGTAAACGGTGAGCATGAATATAAAAATGTTGAGTATATCTGGAATGCAGGCAACACGGAATGTAAAGCACATGTAGTTTGTAAAAACTGTGGACAGGAAGTGGATGAAACAGCAACTGTGACTTCGGAAGTAACACAGAAACAAACATGCGAGCTTCCAGAGAAGACATTGTACACAGCAACATTTAAAAACAATGTTTTCAAGACACAGAAGAAAGAAGTATCGACAGCGGCTGCACTTGGTCATACATCAAACAAAGATGACGGAGACTGCACAACAGCCGTAACATGTGTAAGATGTGATTATGTATTTGTAGCAGCAAAAGCAAAGCACAACTTTGGCGGAGAGATGCAGAAAGAGGAGTCTGGTCACTGGACAGTATGTCAGAATAAAGACTGCACTAAGGAGAATAGGGAAGAACACATTCCAGATATTGAAGCACCGACAGAAAATCAGGATCAGAAGTGTAAAGAATGTGGATATATCATTGCCAATAAGTTAGGACATCAGCATAAGCTTCATTTGAAATTAGTCGAAGCAAAAGCTCCAACATGTACTGAGGAAGGAAATCAGGCATATTATATCTGCACGGAAGATCAGCATTGCTTCTCTGATAAAGATGCAGAAAATCCGGTTAATTATTCTGATATGGTCATTGCCAAAACCGAACATGATTATGGTGATTCAGTTTACACATGGAGTAATGATAATACAACCTGTACTGCAACAATCAGTTGTAAGAGGTGTCAGACAGTAGTGGAAAACGAAGAAGCACAGATGACTTCAGAAGTAACACAGAAGCAGTCCTGTACAGAACCTGAGCTCACAACTTACACAGCAACATTTAACAATACAGCATTTGCTGCTCAGACAAAAGATGTGCAGACAAAAGAGGCTGCCGGACATAGAGCAGGTGACTGGATTGTAGATAAAGAAGCAACAGTGACAGAGGCGGGAAGCAGACATAGAGAATGTACTGTATGTAGAACAGTTTTGGAGGCAGAAGCAATTGCGAAATTACCAACACCTGCACCTGTTACATACAAAATCATTGAAGGTGCTGCCGGTACATACACAATCAATGCAGATGGTACATACACAATCCGTGCTAACGGTGAGTTCAGCAAATTTGTAAGTGTTGAGATGGATGGAAAGGTTGTAGACAGCAAGAACTACACAGCCAAGAGTGGTTCCACAATCATTACATTTTCAAAGGAGTATATGAGCAGCCTTTCAGCAGGAAAGCATACTGTTAAGGTGAACTTCACAGATGGTTCCGCAGAGACAACTCTGACAGTAGCACAGAAAGATACAAAAGATACAGGTAAGACTGACGTAGGAAAGAAGCCAGCTTCTAAATCAGCAAAAACAGGAGACAACAGTAACTTGATTGCATGGTTCATCCTATTAGCAGCATCTGTTTGTATCGTAGGTTCTCTCAGAGTAATCAGAAGACAGAGAAGAAGATAATAACCTCATAATTTAATAAAACAGGAATGCATAATATACGCCCCGTAAAATATTCACATTTTGCGGGGCGATTTTCCTTAAGAAAAACATAAGTATTTTCTTGTTGAGAAGATAGGAATGTTATGATATGATAAGTCCACTCAAACATTCGAAATAGTGATCATGATATTTTAAGAAGCAGTTCTGCTTCGATCAAAACGGACAGAATCGTCCGGAATTCCATGTTTGAAAAAGTAACTGTAGATGAGTATAATAAAAGGAGAACCGTATGGTAAAAAACGAAAATTTCATAATGCAGGCGAAGGAAAGCAAGACATTGCAGGAACTGAATCTTACAGACGATTTCTTGTTTGATGTGGCAACGGAAGAACTTGAAAATTGTAAGGCAATTATCGAACTGACTACAGGACTTAGGCTTAAGAGTTTGAAGTGGAAATCTGGACAGAAAGTAATTCACAATCTTCCGGGAAAGCGTGGAGTTAGGCTGGATTTCATTGCAGAATCGGAAGATGGAAGGATATTTGATGTAGAAATGCAGAATCGTAATGAAGGAAATATTCCGAAGCGGACCAGATTCTATCAAGCACTGATAGATGCACCGATACTCAAAAGTGGAGAGCGAGGATTTGATAAGATGAATCCACTCTACATTATTATCATTTGTAATTATGATCCATATGGAAAGAAGAAATATTGCTATACATTTGATAATCAGTGCAAAGAAGTTCCAGGACTGCGCTTAGGAGATGAAGTAACAAAACTGCTTTTGAGCACAAAAGGTGAGAATGAGGAAGAAGTGTCGAAGGAGTTGGTTGATTTTCTTCACTATGTAACGGAAAGTAATGAAAATGGACTTCCAGATGAATGTGATGAGAGGCTGAAACGTCTGCATGAGAGCATACGAGAAATCAAAGCCAGTGCGGATATGGAGGTAGAGTATATGAAGATGGAAGAAAGAGAACGGATTATACGAGACGAGGGAAAACAGATTGGAATTATTAATGGAAAAATAGAATCTGTTTTGGAATTACTTGAGGATAAAGGAGAAGTTCCGGAAAAGGTGAAGGCAGAAATTTTCGCAGAAACGGATCCGGAAGTATTGAAGAAGTAGCTGCGTTTGGCAGCAAAATCGGAAACGATAGAGGAATTTTGTAAAGAGATAGATCATTAAATGGAACTGTAAAATGCATAATATACGCCCCGCAAAATATTCACATTTTGCGAGGCGTTTTTGTATGAAATAATAATCAGAACAGCTACAATTTCAAGGAATGGTATGTCAGATATCAAATATCCACGTCTTCAGTATCGTAAGCGCCAAATATTCCTGCGGATTTTCTAACACTCTGATTTCCTCTATAATTGTAGGCGAAAGATATTTAGACTATTTCACTACAATTACGGAGGATAGGTTATGGC
>NZ_JBQHSG010000049.1:0-7322 GCF_052066375.1 Bariatricus sp. HCP28S3_A7 | reverse complement strand
ACGATGGAAAAGGAGAAACAAATTAAGAAGTTGGGAATACCGGAATTGGAAGAAAGAATAAAGGCACAGGAAATAGAAAGTGTTTTTTGTAGAGAAAATATATATGAGGGATATAATCAAGTACGTCAATTGAATAGAGTTTGGGCTGTTAATGAGAAAATTGTGTAACAATATCCGGTATTGCGTGAAGGAAGTGGTATTGAGAGATAAGGGATATCCATATATCATATGAAACATTTCAAAACTATAAAAATGAAATAAAAAATTTCGAATATCCTATTGAAAAAATAAAACATTTCTGCTAATATAAACAAAGAATAGGAGGTGTTGTTATGAGTAGAGAAATAAATTCTGTTAAAAAACGTGTAGCAGCTCTTGAGGAGGAAAATAGGAAGCTTCGTTTGCAGATGAGTGACATTGATGCTAGGGTAAAAAAGAATGCAAGAGATATCGAATCTCTTCGTGAAACAGATATTATATCTGCATTACAGGAAAGAAATATTCCAGGTGATCCAAATTCAAAACCAAGATACAGTTATCAAGAAATTGCTGAAATGTATGAAACTAATCCTACGAATGTATGCAGAATTGCAAAAGAGAATAATATTGAAAGACGTGCAAAGAAAACATCATAAGTTGGAACATGATAATTATTTTCTGCTCAAGAAGGTGAAAATTTTGAAGTGTTGTTTGCCTTATGCAGGTTAGGGTAAATAGAAAGGAGACAGGTTGTTATGTCAAAAATGTGTTACAATTACGAGACGGGTCAATATGAAGATATAGATGAATCTGGATACAGCTATACCAGTGGCCAGTATGTTAATAATTGGGACGATAGTGAATATAGAAGAGAGAGAGAGGAAGAAGAACGAAGGCGTTGGGAAGATGATGAATGGTAAAATTTGTTTATTGTAATTAGTATAATTGCTTCAGAAATATGGCAACACTTTGGCAACAGAAAATCAGTAAGCCAAAATAAAATGTGCAAATGAAGTAAAATATCGGCAGATTTTAAATAAAACTTAAACAAAATAGCTTGAGTTAGAGCGGCAACTTGCCGAGTTTGAATAATTTTCAAAAGCTCGCAAAAGCCTATAAAATGGGCATTTGCGAGCTTGTTTTTTGGGCTTTGGTACTAAAATGGTACTAAAGTGAGCAGTGCATGAATAATAGTATTTATGCATGCGGCCATGTAATTTTCCACTCAAAGTATTCGTTTGGAGAAATCTCTCCATTATTTAATTTCGTTTTCATTTCACACCAGTCTGACAAAAAGTCATTTACCAATCCATATTCAAAAGTTAATGCAATGGGTGCACCTGCGCAGTCATAATCATCTTCGTTATAAGTTGGTTTTGCTGTTTCAGAAGGTTTTGATGGTGTCATTGCGGTTAAGTGTATCAAATTACCAGGTGCGGTGTACTCAGGAAATCTTGTCCCTTTTCCTCGTGCAGGAAGAGAAGAGGCGCTTTCCTCGAGCCAGAAGAGTGTTTCGATAATATCTTCCGCGGCACCTAAACTGTAATCAGAGATTGCTTTGTAATTACAGTGCAATGCGTCGGCGAGCTTTTGAATCATATCATCACCGGGAATGCGAGCACCGGTTTCGTATTGAGAGATGCGGACAGACATATTCTTTCCCTCAAAACCGAGAGCACCACCCAGGTCATCCATTGTCATTTTGCGGAATACCCGTATTTTCTTTATTCTTTCACCTATTGTCATAGTGTAGTTCCCTCCATTTAGATGTGTTATGAACTTTTAAATAGAGTATAACACGAAAAAAATAAAAAGAAAAGTTTTTCTATACCAAAATATTAGAAAAACTACTTGACAATTCAATACGACATGGTATAGAATAATCACAATCTATTTATCTATACTATATAGTATTGAAAAAACTAAATGAGCGATATCGGAATACTAACAGACATTTGCCAAGACCTTTTAAGAAGCGAGCGAATGAAGACACTCCCCTAAGTGGACTGAATACCTCGAGCAGGAGCGGGCGGTGTTATCTGAAATATTCTTTCAGGTAATGAGGCTGGTTGGAACACCAGCAGAGCCGATATGAGAACGCCAACATTTTTGAATGTTATGGAATGTAGACGGTTGAACGGAAAAACATACTTACAATTCCTACAGACAAATACATAATACAGAATTTATGCAGCAGTTATTGTGACAGTTCATAAATCTCTGTATTTAAACACAAGAAGAAGGGAGGCAGAATGTATGAATGAGAAGTTTTTAAAAGTAGATGATGTGATGCAGATACTTGGCATTTCCAAATCGGCTGCTTATAACATTATGCGACAGTTGAATGATGAACTGAAAGAAAAAGGCTATGCAGTTATTCGTGGCAAGATTAGTCGTAAGTATTTTGAAGAGCGATTTTATGGAATGACAGATGCTGTGTAACAACAAAAAGTATTAGAACACAAAACCGGCGGGACTTATGATGTCCTACCGGCAATAGGAAAAGGAGATGATGAGTATGCCAGCATACAAAGATAGTAACACTGGTACCTGGTTCGTCAAATTCTATTGCAAGGACTGGACTGGGGAAAATAAGCAAATAAAGAAAAGAGGATTTGCAACAAAGAGGGAAGCTTTGGATTATGAGCGTAATTATAAGATTCGTCAGGAAAATAATCTGGATATGACATTCGGAGAGTTCTGGAAATTATATACAGAAGATGTGAAGAATCGGGTTAAGCTCAATACATGGCTTACGAAGGAACACATTGTGGAGACAAAAATCTTGCCGTACTTCAAGAATCTGAAGATGAATGAGATTACAGCAGGAGATGTGAGGAAGTGGCAGAATGAGATGGTGGGATTTCGATATGAAAATGGTGAGAGTTATTCTCAGACTTATAGAAAAACCATGCACAATACGCTGAGTGCAATTTTTAATCATGCCTGCAGGTTTTATAATCTGAAATCAAACCCGGCAAGACAGGCGGGAAACATGGGAAAAGAGGAAAATAAAGAAATGCTTTTCTGGACTACCGAGGAGTACAAAAAGTTTTCTGATGCAATCGTGGATAAGCCTATATCATTTTATGCATTTGAAATGTTGTATTGGACTGGAATGAGACTTGGTGAGTTGCTTGCTCTTACAATGGAGGATTTTGATTTTGAGAAGAATACAGTTCGTATCAATAAATCGTATCAGAGATTGCAGGGGCAGGATTTTATTACAACACCCAAGACTCCAAAAAGCAATCGAACGATTAAACTTCCAAAGTTTTTGTCAGAGGAGATGCAGGATTATTTTGCAATGCTTTATGACCAGGAACCTACAGACAGAATCTTTCAGGTGACAAAAAGTTTTCTTCACCACGAGATGGATAGAGGCTCAAAGCTTGCAGGGGTAAAGAAGATAAGAATTCATGACCTCAGGCATTCGCACATTTCTCATTTGATTGACCTGGGATTTTCAGCTGTGGCAATCGCTGACAGAGTTGGACATGAAAGTATAGATATCACGTATCGCTATTCACATCTGTTTCCATCGAAACAGGTGGCTATGGCAGATAAATTGGATGAGGTCAATGCAAGCTATGAAGATGGTGTGCAAGATGAAGTGGTGGAAGATGTTGTGGTAAATAAGGCTATGGAAGAAAAAGCAATGCCGGAAGAGTCAATCGAGAACGATAATAAGATTCTTAATATACAAAAGTATCTTGCAGGATAAAAACAAGGGGATGCGGTGCATCCCCCGGGTAGGAGATGATTCAAATGAGCGAAAAGAGATTAGATGCAAAAAACAGATGGAGAAATGTGGTGGTAGCATTTCGCATGTCACCGGAGGAAGCACAGGAACTCAATGTGAAAGTTGCGTTAAGTGGTCTTTCCAAGCAGGATTATATTATACAGTGCTTATTAAAGCATGAAGTGAGGGTGGTTGCAGGAAAGAAGGTTGCAAGAAAAATGGAAATGTATCTTGAAGCGATGCTGGAAGAATTGCAATTTTTGCAGGATGAAAATATGAGCAACATTGATTTTGATGAGATGCTCATGCCATTGAAACAAATTCTGACAATTTTAAAAGAAACGGACTAGAAAGGATTGGTGGTTATATGAATACAACAGAAACTGATGAAATGACATTTTTTGAAAAGAATGGAATCGGGTACGAACAGAGAGGAGATTTTTTATATCCTGTTCTTGGAGCATGTGATAATGCAACAATTACAGGTGTTGGCAAGTATGGAACACTGTGGATGACGTGGTTGTTTGAGCTGGACAGAAGACTCCATCGTAAGTATCTGTTAGAGGGAACATTGATTGAAAAAGCTATGGAATTTCAGGAGTATGCCTGTGAACTTGAGAATGAAATAGTTAATGCGACAGGGATTTCACTTGGTTTAACAGATGATTATTTGTCGGTGCTTGCGCAGCAGAGACAGAGATGGGAAGTGGCACAGGAAATAATTACCCACGATGGACGTGTTGCAATTATGAAAAATAAAGAGCTTCGTGAAAAAGAAATAAAGAAGAGATTGGAGGAAGCGTGATATGAGAGAGCTTAGAATTGACGGAACTTTGATTTTAGCTGTGGATCATGGTTATGGAAATATAAAAACAGCTAATACAGTATTCAGTAATGGATTTGTGGAGAGAGATACAGAGCCGGTAATGAGTACAGATTATTTGTATTATGGCGGTAAATATTATGTGCTGGATCAGGGGCATAAAAATTATGCGAAAGATAAAGTGATGGATAATGATTTTTACATCCTCACTGTTGCGGCAATTGCAAAGGAACTGTACTTGAGGAATGTTAGATGTGAGAAAATTCATCTGGCAGTGGGAGTTCCGCTAAAATGGATGGATTCACAAAAGGAGACATTTCAGGCATATATGCTTCAAAATTCTGAAATTAGATTTGTATATAAAGGCAGAATATTTGAAGTGGAAATTGCAGGTTGTAGTGTTATGCCACAATGTTATGCTGCGGTTGCAGAGCATCTGCCAGAATTTAAAGGTTTGAACATGATTGTAGACATTGGGAATGGAACGATGAATGCCATGTTTTTACAAGATGGCAGACCAGTAGAAAATAAAATGTGGACAGAGTTGTTTGGGGTGCGACAGTGTGCTTTGAAAATTCATCAGACATTATTAGACAAATTTCAGGAAGATGTGCCGGATTCAATCATCAACACATTCCTAATGAATCGTATGGCAGATATTGATCCCGAATATGAATATTGGATGGAGACAACAGCGAAGGAATATGTGAGGGAGTTGACTGCAAAGATATTTGATTTTGGATACAACGAAAAGACAATGAAAATGTATGTCTTGGGCGGAGGAGCAAAGCTTTTGGAACATTTCAGCACATTTGACAGAAGCAGAATCACATTCAACTTTGACATTAATGCAAATGCAAAGGGCTATGAGTAGTTCTGTTATGTAGCATTGAAAAAGAAGAAACTTGGAATAGCAGGATAACTGGGAAATGAAAGCAGGTGGGACAATGAAGAAAAAGGAACAGAAAATTGTCAGATTCTATTCTGATAATCCTGAGCATCGAAAGGCGTTTGACATTCTCCAGAAAATTAATGCTGAAAAACATTCTTCCATACAGGATTTCATAATTTCAGCAATCAACCTTCTTGGGGATATGAAACTAAATGAAGAATGTCCGGCAGTTGACAGGAAGGATTGGGAAGACCCACTCATTGAAAGAATTGCTGAGGCGGTCGAAGCAATCATTGATGAAAAGCTTCCTCAGATTATTGCATCGTACCTTCTTGGAATCAAAACAGGTCAAACTTCAAATCCTTTGCCTGCTTCATATGCTTCTGATTTGCCAGCGACAAATATGATGTCTGATGCTGAAAGAGTGGCAAAAGAAGCCGGCGAGACTAAAAATGGCATGGAAAAAGATGTTGAAGCAAATGACATGCTGGATTTGGACAGCTTTTTCTCGTGATAGCGTGACTGCTATCACAATCAGATGAAATGATATCAAAACAGGCAATTATGATAGCAAAGATAAATGAAATAAGGTAATGCTATCAAAAAGTGCCGGAAAGATATCAATATCATAATATCTGCTATCAAGTGAGATAGCAGTAAAATATATCGGGTGCAGGTGCTCCTGCCAAGACGGAAAATGATGTAAACGCTGAGGGCGTTTATATATTTTTCGGGAAAAGGTCCGACCTTTTCCGCATCTTGCAAAACCAGTGAACACTACGAATTTCATGCTTGCATGAGAATGAGTAGTGTGAACGCCAAACACACCGAGCATAAAATGCGAGGTGCAAAACCTATAAACACAACTGTTAGAAAGGATGAAAAGAAATGGGCCAGATAATAAGAAATTGGTTTAAGACAACATTTTTAAGACACGAAAGGGGATTTGATTATGGCAGATGGAAAGAGAAGATACAAGTCTGATAGGAAAGACTATAAGATTTCGGTAAAACTGTCGGAGAAGGATATGGATATTCTGGATGCAGCAGTTAGGAAAAGTGGAAAGACTATAAGTGAATATGTGAGGGAATTGATTCGGTTAGGTGGAAATGTTGATTTTCGATATCCAGAGGACAGGGCAAGAGTTATCAGGATTTTTTCCGGTATCGCAAATAATATCAATCAGGCGGTCAGACTTGGAAATACACAAGGAGAACTGTATTTTAGTGATATTGATAAGTTGCAGAGAAGTCTTGATGAAATCAAAAGCTTATTCAGGGAGGTGCTGGAGATATGGCGATTACAAAGATCCTGAATATTAAGGAATCAAAAGGCAGAAATCCGGCATCGCATCTGGAAAATGCTTTGCAATATATTCAGAATCCAGACAAGACGGAAGAATGTGTTTTGGTGGGCAGTATCAACTGCCTGCCGGATACTGCATTTGAGCAAATGGTAGAAACAAAGAATATATTTCACAAGACAGGTAACAGACAAGGATATCATGTGATTATTTCGTTTTCTCCGGAGGAGAAAGTTACGGCAGAACAGGCAATGTATGTGCTGGAACATTTTGCGAAGGATGTACTTGGGGATGATTATGAAGCTGTATTTGCGGTTCATACAGACAGGGAACACATGCATGGTCATTTGATATGGAACAGTGTAAGTGTAACAATCGGGAAGAAGTATAATTCTCCTAAAGGAAACTGGAAGAATCATTTGCAACCGATTACCAATAAGTATTGCAAAGAGTTTGGACTTGGTATTACTCCGTAAGCGCCAAATATTAATGCGGTCAGATACAAAATTACCCCAGCCCTTTGCGAGTTGGAGTAATTCACTATAATTCACATGCGATTTTTGATAGATTGGAGTTTTTCACT
>NZ_JBQHSG010000048.1:0-7526 GCF_052066375.1 Bariatricus sp. HCP28S3_A7 | reverse complement strand
GCATCCGGAGCGGATCTTACAGGAATGGTTTCCGCGGAAAGTAAGTTTGAAATGGTAGGATAGGAAAGAAATGGATGGAGAGATAAAACTTTGTATGTGGTTTTGAAGGTATATAAAGAGAGATAGCTGCAGACTTTGGTGACAAGGTTTGCAGTTTTTTCGTATATTATTATTTAAAATAAGGAAGGAGAGGAAAATGGGTTTTTTAAGTCAGTTTTTGAAATATAAAAGCATTTGTATTCAGTGTCATAACAATCCGGATCCAGATGCGCTGGCATCTGCTTTAGGTTTGTATACATTTTTTACTGACCATGGAATAGACACTAGAATTGTGTATGGCGGCAGACAAAGTATAAAAAAGAAAAATTTACTTTATATGATGGAAGTATGCGGGATTCTGGCAGAACATATTGTAGAACTTCCAAAGACAGAACTTCTGATGATGGTTGATGCGCAATATGGTCAGGGGAATGCTCAGATATTTGAGGCTTCAGAAATTGCAGCCGTAGATCACCATACACTTTATATGGAAAAAACAGATAAAACATTTATAGATAATACATATCAAAGCTGTTCGACGATAGTATGGAAATTGTTGAAAGAGGAAGGCTATTCTGTTAAAGATAACAGAAAATTACGCATTGCATTTCTTTATGGATTGTATACAGATACTTCTTCTTATGTAGATCTTTATAAAGAGAAGGATTGTGCTATGCGTTCGGAATTACGCGATGACTATCCGGAACTGGAACGTTTGAAAAAGTCGTGTATGACAGTTGGGGATTTAATGATTGCCGGTGATGCTTTGAATAATTGTTATTTTAATACAGAAAGAAGGTATCTGATCATTTCTGCTATGCACTGTGAACAATCTATTCTTGGAATCATTGGTGACATGGCGATTATGGTTGATGCCGCCAAAGTATCCGTTTCATTTACCGATGTGGACAATGGATATCAGATTTCGGTTCGAAGCTGTGACTGGGATTATCCGGCAAATATTGTAGCAGAAAAATTGTGTAAAAACATCGGTAATGGCGGCGGTCATAAAGATAAAGCCGGAGGAAATATTTCAAAAGAATTGATGAATGAGAAATATGGTCAACAGGAAATCACAGATGTGATTATACAGAGAATGAATGAGATCATGTAAGAAAATAATTTTATACACGGTTAAAGAATTAAGATGATAAAAGCATTGGAATATTTGGAACAGGAAAGGATAAAGTTAGAATGAGACAGGCATTATTTTTTGACATTGATGGAACCATTCTAAGCGAGATAACAAAAGAGATACCGCAAAGCACCTTCCGTGCATTATCAAAGGCGAAGGAAAATGGTCATTTGTTGTTTATAAATACCGGGCGAACAAGGTGCACACTTCCGATTAAGATTACAGAGATGCCTTTCGATGGCTTTTTGTGCGGCTGTGGCATTTTTCTTACATATAGAGATGAAATTTTTTATAAAAAGAATTTACCGTCAGCACGGGCAGACGCGATTGCAAAAATGGCGGGAGAGTGCCGGATCGATGGTGTGTTTGAAGGTGTTGAAGATGTTTATTTTTCAAAATTTGCATCAAGATTTGAAGATATAGAAGCTCTGAGAACAAAGATGAAGAAAAGGGGACTGGGGCAAAAACGTTATCTTGAAGAGGGTGGATGTGCATATGACAAGATGTATGTCATGACCGACAACAAAAGTGATAAAGAAAGCTTTTTTCATTTCATAGAAAGAGATTTGGATATAATTGACCGGGAGAATGGAGCATACGAGTGTGTACCGAAAGGCTGCTCGAAAGCAACAGCGATTCAGATGGTTCTGGATAAATTCCATTTGTCCAGAGAGCAGTCATATGTATTTGGGGACAGTGAAAATGATCTTGCAATGTTCCGGTATGCGGGGCATGCCATTGCAATGGAAAAACATAGTACGGCATTGGATCCCTATACAGAATTTGTCACGAAGGCTGTGGAAGAAGATGGGATTGACTATGCGATGAAGAAATTCAGATTGATATAGCAGTGTTAAGTGTAAAATGGAAAAACTGGAAAGAGGGGAACAAGGATGTTTCAGAAGAAGGTTGCGGTTATAACGGGCGGCGCGCATGGCATCGGAAAAGTGATTGCTGAAGAATTTCAAAAAGAAGGTGCGATTGTCCGGATCATCGATATTGCAGAAGGGAATCATTATGTCGGCGATATTGGTAAGAAAGAAGTTCTTGAAGATTTTGCCGATAAGGTCATAAAAGAAAATGGGCATATTGATTTCCTGATCAATAATGCGTTGCCATTGATGAAAGGAATCAATACATGTTCTTATGAAGAATTCGAATATGCGCTTGCTGTAGGAATTACGGCACCGTTTTATCTTACAAAATTATTTCAGCCTTATTTTGCAGACGGTGCTTCGATTATAAATATTTCATCTTCGCGGGACCGGATGAGTCAACCGCAGACTGAGAGCTATACGGCGGCAAAAGGGGGAATTGCTGCACTTACTCATGCACTGGCAGTCAGTATGGCAGGAAAAGTAAGAGTAAATTCCATCTCGCCTGGATGGATCGATACTGAATATACAGTATACGAAGGACCGGACGCATATCAACAGCCGGCCGGCAGAGTTGGAAATCCTAAGGATATCGCAAATATGGTTCTTTATCTGTGTTCGGATAAAGCAGGATTCATAACAGGGGAGAATATCTGCATTGACGGAGGTATGACGAGGCAGATGATTTATCATGGAGACTTTGGGTGGAAATTGGATAATTAAACTAGAGGTTCATTGTAATGCAATTAAAAAAACGTTATACTAAGGAAAAGACTTGGTATATGCCCATTATCAGGCAGCTTCGTATTTGAAGGAAAATCAGTGATTGAGAGAAAAAGAAAATTGTGCTACAATGAGCCTTATATAAAAACGACAGAACAATCTTAGGAGGCGCAGATAATGAAAGATCATATTTCAAGAGAAGATGCATTTGAGTTACTGAAAAAATACAACAAGGATTCATTTCATATACAGCATGCACTTACGGTAGAGGGAGTTATGAAGTGGTATGCCGATGAACTTGGATATGGAGAAGATGCCGAATACTGGGGAATTGTTGGGCTTCTGCATGATATTGATTTTGAGTTGTATCCGGATCAGCACTGTATCAAAGCACCGGAACTATTAAGAGAAGGCGGCGTGCAGGACGATATTATTCATGCAGTGTGCAGTCATGGGTATGGTATTACAGTTGACATAAAACCGGAGCATGAGATGGAAAAGGTTCTCTTTGCTGCGGATGAACTTACGGGATTGATCTGGGCGGCAGCATTGATGCGGCCGTCAAAGAGTGTGCAGGATATGGAAGTGAAATCGGTTAAGAAGAAATTCAAAAGTGCGAATTTTGCGGCAGGATGTTCCAGAGAAGTGATTCGGCAGGGAGCAGATATGCTGGGATGGGAGCTGGCGGATCTGATTGAGAAGACGATTCTGGCAATGCGTTCTTGCGAGACTTCTGTTGCAGAAGCTATGAATGCTTTGGAAGAATCAGAATCATAATATAAACGTTTGCGAAGAGGGGATAGATAAGCAGATGAAAAAAACGGATAAAAATGCCACGGATCAGATTGGTTATTATTTCCGGAAAGAAAAATGGCTTCTCCTGACTGTGACGATAACAGGTATTTTATATAATGTTGGAATGGTCGCAGGTCCCTGGTTCGAAGGACAGATGGTGCAGTATTTGTGTGATATCATCGGCGGCAAGAAAAGGCCGTCGGCAATGGTCAGCCTGGTGGTATGCTATGTGCTGACCATTTTTTTTGTACAGTTTATGCGATATCTTAAGCGGCTTTATGTTAGAAAATTTGCAAACAACATCAGCAAGAATATGAAAATGATATTATATCGGAATTTGTTGTATCAGAAGAACATAGAGAAGGAAGATGCAGGCACGATGATGACGAAGATCATCGCTGATGCGGATGCATGTGTGGAGGGAATGCGCAAATTTACGACTGAGATATTTGACACGGGGATCGTAATGATTGCTTATCTTGTCATGCTACTTTCTTATGACTGGAGGCTTACGATCCTTTCCATGCTGTTTCCGCCGATTGCTTATATTCTCGCGGAACGACTAAAAGTAATCGTGACAAGAAATGTGGCACTCAGCAGAGAGAGCAGCGGGAGGTTGAATGCATCTACCCTGGAGCGCATCACGAATGCGCTGACATACCGGATCTATGGTCAGGAGAAGAATCGGAATGCGGAATATGAGCTGTATCTTGCAGATTATGAAAAAAAAGCCATTCGCGCGAATTTGTGGGAAAATGTGATGCAGCCTGTTTATCAGGTGATTTCGATGATTGGAACGGTGATGATTATATGGTTTGGCGAAAGAAATGTGCTCGGAACAGGATGGTCAGTCTGGAATATTGCTGCATTTTCTACTTTTTTTGCATGCTATAGGAAATTGGCTGTCAAGTCCTCCAAGGCGGCAAAGCTATTCAATGCTGTACAGAAAGCAGAGGTATCATGGAAACGCATTAAGCCATATTTGAAAGAGATTCAAGAAGAGAAAAGAGTAGAACATACGCAGGCAGCTACGCTGGAAGTCTCAGGACTTACGTTTGCCTGGCCCGGTCAAAATCCATTATTTGCGAATGTTACTTTTAAAGGGAATCCGGGACAGATTCTGGGAATCACAGGTGAAGTGGCATGTGGCAAATCAACATTTGGCAGAATCTTCACCGGAGAGTTGCTTTATGACGGAAAGATTACCATGGGAAATGTTTCGTTTGACGGAAAAGGCGAATACATAAACGAAGTAGGATATCTGGGACATCAGCCGGAGTTGTTTGATGGAACAATAGAAGATAATATCTGTATGGGGAAGCCGGGGGATGTTGAGGAAGTGCTTCGTGCAGTTTGTATGGATCAGGAAGTAGAACTTTTGCCGGAGAAAATATATACCCGAATCGGTAGCGGGGGTGTACGGCTTTCGGGAGGACAGCAGGCCAGGATTGCACTTGCCCGAACCCTGTATCACAAAAAGCCACTTATGATTCTGGATGATCCGTTTTCGGCTGTGGATATGGAGACAGAAAAACAAATCTATGAAAATTTACGTTTGTGGGGAAAAGATAGCGTTATTTTGCTGATTTCACATCGTTTAGGATTGTTTCCTAAGTTTGATCAGGTGTTATGGCTTGAAAATGGAAAGGTTTGCGTTGCCAGTCACGACAAACTAATACAGGAAGAAGAACATTACCGTCTTCTGTACGAGGAACAGAGGAGAGGAGGCAAAGTATATGCAGAGTAGAAGGTCTGTTATGCATGCAATAAAGGAAACAGTTTATAACAATAAATGGCTCAGTTTCACGTTAGTATTGGCAATTGCAGGAACGATCGGAGCCGTGCTTCTTCCGCCACTGGTTCTGGAACAGATTGTAAATCGTCTGGCAGAGCATGAAAATGTGGGATTATCGATCGCCATAGGATATTTTTTGCTCATTGCTGTATCCGGCTTTCTGGAGGCTTTAAAAGAAAGTGTGATTACTGTCTTTGGACAGAAAGTAACGCATAGGATCCGTTCTGCTATGAGTGAAAAACTTCTTCGTCTGCCGGCTTCTTATTATATCGAAAAAGAACCTGGAGTAACAGCTTCACGTTTTGTAAATGATGTTAATACAGTGGAAAACTTATTTACATCGGGCGTGATTAGCATGGCATCGAATGTATGTAAGCTTGTCAGCATCGTTTTGATCATTTTTTCCAGAAGTAAAGGACTGGGGATCATACTTGTCGTGGTGACTCCGTTTTTATTCTGGATGACTCGTGTTTTCCAAAAAAGAATGTTGAAGGCACAAATAGAAAGCCGTGTGGCTGTAGGAAGAACGAATCAGTTGATACCGGAAACCTTGAAAAATATGCGAACAATACGGGTTCTTCGCAGACAAGAATTCATGCAGCAGCGTTATGGAGATACGATTGAACAGGGATTTCGCGCGCAGGAGCAATCCAATTTTTGTGATGCTATCTATTCTCCGATTATCGTTACTGTCAGTGCATTGCTCATTGGTGTTATGATGGGAGCTTCCGGACAGGCGGGAGCAATAAGGGAGTTTTTCGGGATGTCTGCCGGAACAGCTGCAGCATTGATTGCCTATGTAGGGAATTTCTTTGAACCTCTTGAAAATATAGGTATGGAAATTCAGAATATACAGTCAGCAGCTGCGGGTGTGAGAAGAATCAATGAGTTTTTCGAAGAGAAAGAAGAACCATATGTTTCGAAGCTGTACGGTGTGAAGGATGCAGATCCTTGCGTTACGAAATCAAGTAAACAAGATAATCAAAAGAGTTCTGCGGTCAAATTTTCGGAAGTCTGCTTCAGCTATGGAACGGATCAGCAAGAGATCCTGCATGATTTTAATATGGAAATCAAAGAAGGGGAAAATGTCGTCCTGACAGGCAGAACCGGTGCCGGAAAGAGTACGTTAATAAAATTGATCTCAGGATTGTATCGTCCAGATAAAGGAAAAATAATGGTATACGGAATTGCGCCCTCTTCGATTCCGGAAGAGAAGAGGAGGCATTTGTTCGGGTACGTGGAACAACAGTTTCGGATGATCCGGGGGACGGTTGCAGAACAGATTTCCTTGAAAGATCCGGAAGTTTCCGAAAGACAGATTGAAAAAGCACTTGAAACCGTTGGTATTCTTAATACTGTGTGCGCTCTTCCTGATAAAATGGATACTCAGTGTGATGAAAAGTTATTTTCACAAGGGCAGTTTCAACTTCTGTCTATTGCAAGAGCAATTGTGTTGAATCCTAAAATTCTTCTCTTAGATGAGATAACGGCTAATCTGGATTCGGGAACGGAAGAACAGATCATGGAAGCTTTAAAAAACGCCTCTCATGATCGTACAGTGATTTCGATATCACATCGTTTATATAATAAAACCGGAGAAAGAGAAATAGTGATTGGATAATTATCAAAATCGTATCTAAGTATGGTGAAGAATACGTACCAATGTAAGTGAAAATGTGAAAAGCATGAAAGAAATAATATAACGATAAAATTGTTTGAATTGTCTGAAATAAATAAAAAACAAAAACAATATTGACAATTACAGAATGTAGTGGTAAGATATGACTCGTTGATTGGACAGAACTCAGAAATGAGATACCGGACAGCGGGTCATAACTTATTTTAGAAAGGACTGGGACAGAGGCCAGGGGCGGCATGCAGAAGTCCGAAGAAAAAAGTTGTTGACATACGTCGAAAGATGTGATATCCTAAGTAAGCTGTCGTTCGGAAGAACAGAGTTCCGAAGAAATGAACAGCATAAGAAAAATGAAAAAAGTCTTGACAGATGCTTGAAGATGTGATAATCTAATATGGCTGTCGCAAGACAGAACAGCAAAGAACATTGATAACTAAACAATAGACAACAACCCTGAAAATTCTTTAAGAGATTTTTCAAGAACGGTTGAATCGACAGATTTAACAAACCTAAAAACAGTAAGAAGGA
>NZ_JBQHSG010000047.1:0-9360 GCF_052066375.1 Bariatricus sp. HCP28S3_A7 | reverse complement strand
AAACATACGATAACTTATCAACAATCAACTAAATACGAGCGGCCGTTCTGCTCCGCATAGCGGCCGTTGAAAAACGCATTTGCGACCGCCAGAGGGCGCAAACTGCACAAATCCTCAAAACTTCCTTCAAGATGCATTGGATAGTGTTATTCGTGCAAAAAGTTTATTAACAGATAGTAAAAACAAAGAGAACATGATTGACTATCAATTAGAGACAGTTTCATTTTGGGAGGCAAAAGCTGCCGGAAGAGTAGATTATTTGGGAGGTAAAAATTTAACAACCCATCTATTGTGGAGGTATGAATGGCTAGAAGATTATACTATAGTTGCTGATGAGCAGGAAAAAATAGCCGAATTTATTAATAACTCTTATGGTATAAAACCCAAAGAGATGGTCTATGAAAGAGCGTTATTTATAAATATAGGGAAAAAGATTCTAGTGAATCTTAAAAATATTAAAGATATACAAGAGTTAATTCCAGAATCAGATTTATCTCATTTTTATGGATTCTTAAGTAAGAATTCTGGTAAGGGATTAATTATTTTATATGCAGATAATGGGGTAGGAAAATGCATTTTCTCTTTAGAGATTAGTCTTTCATCTTATGGAATCAAATTGTCCCGAAGAAACATAAAAGGAGTATTAGCAGCAAACAAAGGAAGAACATTTAAGCGATTTAAAACAAGAAATTATCAGATGCAAAGACTATTTACGAGGGGCGGAGATGGAAATGCATGTTTTGATAAACGCTGCTTATTAATTGGATGTGGTTCTATAGGAAGTTATGTGAGTAAAGCAATAATAGATATAGGAATTACGGATGATATTACTTTGCTCGATAATGACTTTTTGGAAACAGAAAATTTGGCCAGACATTTATGTGGAAGTGATCATTTGTGCTTACCTACATCAAAATCAGAGGCTCTGAAATTAGAATTACTGAAGCATTATCCTGCAATGAAATGTAATTCTATAGATGAAAATGCGTGGGAATATTTCTTGAACCGTTGTACGGAGTTAAATAGCTTCGATCTTATACTAATTTGCGTTGGAAATACAGTAATTGAAAAGAAGGTAATACAACTACTTAAGGAAAAGCAGATTGAGAAAGAATGTATAATTCTATGGGTAGAACCGTATTTAGTTGCTGGACATGCTTTGGTTTTTCAGGGAGAAATTGATGTGAGTACAGAAATAAATATTTTCGACGTCAATGGCACGTTTAATAATAATGTTTTAGTTGATAGTAGAAAATATATAAAAAGCGAAGCCGGTTGTCAAAGTGCATATGCTCCATATGCAGGGTTTGAAGCTCAGAAATTTGTTCTGGATTTCCTGGATATTTATTATAGAAAAATTTATACGAAAAAAGAGAAGCATAATTACGAATTTACTTGGATTGGAAAAATGAAGTGGGCCAGACAACAAAAATTTGAAATAAAACCTAAGTGGAGATCAAAAGAAGATAGGTTTATGGAATTAAAAAGGATCGATAACTAATGTATCATATAATAAATGATTTGAAGATTATTATTAAGCCGGAAGTGTTCAGTGATTTAAAAAGGTATTATTACTCTAGTATGAAATACGAAACAGGTGGGATTCTACTTGGAAAGTTCAATAGAAACAATAGAGTTATAGAAATAGTGGAAGTTTATGAATTGAAAACTAATTTCTTTTCAAGAATATTGTATAGAAGGAATGCGAGAAAAGCACAGAAAATAGTTAACAAAAGATGGCTTGAAACAGATGGAGTAATAAATTATATTGGAGAATGGCATACCCATCCCTGTATGCAACCAATTCCGTCTGACACAGATATACATTCTTTGAAAGAAATTGCAGCAAAAGTGCGGGATTCACTTCCTGGAACTTTATTAATAATTGTTGGAAAAGATGAGAAAATTAATTTGATAGTACAGCGTGAAGATACGATAAAAATGCAGTTGCTATCTGAAGGAGAAAGAAATGGGGAGTAAATTATAATGCATGCATATACAATTGATAAAAGTCTGCGGGGAAAGGTAATTTTAAATATATTTATATTAAGTATAATATTATCGTCATTTCTCACCTTTTGGCTTGGAGGAATTATAACAAATGCAAAGATGTGGTTACAGCAATATGCATGGATCTCAGATATATTAAGATTATGTGATGAATTGGGAGTTACGACAAATTTTATAGGGGTTACATTTCTATATGGGTTAATATATTGGCTTTTCGACAATTATATTTGGAAATGGAAACTATTAAGAAAAGTTCTTAATGTGCCAGATTTAAATGGGCATTGGGAAGGAAATCTAACTTCTGCCACATATCAAACGACAATACATATGGATTTGGATGTGGTGCAAACATGGAGTAAAATCAGTTTTGTATCTACTTTTCCTAAGTCAAAATCGGAGAGCAATGTAGCATCTATATTTATAGAAAGAGATGGAATAGTAAAAGTTGGGTTTGGTTTTATTAACCATAGTAGAGAACTACCACATCAATATGATGGATATAATATTTTGGATTTAGATGATGATAATCATTTATTTGGCCGTTATTTTAATAATCGAGATAATAGTAATGTTGGTAATAAAGGTGGAAACATTGGAACTTTTGAATTGCAGAAGACCAATTAATTGAGCGGAATATAAGAAGGAAGGACAGGAGTGCAAATCCTGTTCTTTTCTTATATAAGATACTGAAATGTTGACACAAAGCACTCGTTTGTATGTAAGTGCTTCAAAAGAAGGCGTAGTGCTATTTCCTCCACCAATTGATATACTGGGAAAAACCAATATATTTTAAGGAGGACTTATTCTATGGGAAAAACCAACCAGGAAACTATAACCACATTTGCGGAGGTTTTCTCTTCATCCGGAATCTCATCTCACCAAAACAACCGGACAGCAAATACCAATGATAACCGGCTGATGATATATTTTCAGGGAATGAAACTATACATTCCGGATGGGTTTCATCCGGATACCTTATTAAAGCTGATGCAGGTAATGAAAAAATTATGATGAGGCGTATGACGGAAGGGGCCAGCCGGATCTTTCTGGCATGTGGCAGTACAGATTTCCGTAAACAGATCCCGGGGTTAGTCGCTGCAGTCAGCACACAGTTTCAACTTGATCCATATCAGGGAGACCTGGTTTTTATCTTTTGCAATAAAAAAAGAGATTCCATAAAAGTACTGAGATATAGATTCTTCTGAAAAAGGATATTCGTAAACTGATTTTTTTGTTCTTCGAGTAATTTCATCCAAAATGTTCTGCATAAAATCTCTGCCTTTCTGTTACCAATTATAATGTATAATTTCATTATTTTTTAAAATTAAATCATCTTCGGTTAATTCATTTATAATCTTTTTGATTTCTGTGTTGCTTAATAGACATTTCTCTTCGAATAAGAAAGGACATTTCCATATTTCTGAATGGTTACAGCATTCATGTCGTTCTTCAAAAATTTGTTCAAGTTGGGAACTACTACACTCATGTAAACGAAGAATTTCAGAAAAAACACAAAAATGTCTATCAGTGATTTTCCATATTGCTTTTTTCATGAAACCTGTAAGAGAATCTATTTTTGAGGGAATACTTGCAAAAAAGTAATCCATGATCCACATTGCTATGTGAAGCGTTGATCTCTTTATGGATATGTAATATCTCGTTTCCGGAATAAAAAAACTCAAGACATCAGGAGTAACAGCTTCTTCTGACTCTTCATAAAAATACTCAGATTCTTGCAGAGTATTTGGTAAAATATCTTTTAACACATTAAGAAGCTGCTCGGTTTTTTCCAGGGTAGCCCCAGTAAGAACTTGCAGATCATTAACCAATGTCTCGTGTTTGACACATTCAAGGTATAAATATTCCATGACATTTTCCTTTCGTATCTGAAAAGCATTATTTACAATTATAGTAATGATTTTATCATATCTAAAAATAATAATAAATATGATTTTTAAAAGTCAGAAATAAGCGTTTGCATTGATTGTTGGAGTAAAGAAATAGTCAGTTGATTAAGAATATATGAAAAGAGTAATGAGTCCTTGAGGCATAACGATTTTGCACCCAAAATACAAACCGAAATGAGTTCATTACTTATGGATATTATAACACTAATCAACACTCTTATCAGAGTATTATTGGATGTTCAGGAAGGATTTTTAGAACATTTAGATCGGTTTTAAGTCTTTGTGGAGACCGTGAACAGTTCGACCGATCAGGCAACAACAGATTTTATTGGATTGTTTTTAACAGCTTAACAGTTGCTGATACATTAATTCGGGAAAATAGAAATCGCAAAACTAACTATACCGTACAAAAAAGCAGAAACCGGACTTTGATTTCTGGAGTAGGGAATATTACATTTATACATAGCCTGAATAAGGGGCAGAATGGGAAGGTTCGATGTCTGTTGGATGGGCGGCTTCGTCTTACGAATTGGGAGCGTTTATATGAACATATCATACAATAAATATTTGCCATATCAACCTGAATACGGCAGAATTATTCGACGTAAAAATAATTTGCGGTGAAAGAACGAGGTTGTAAGTAGAATTTGCTGGTTATTACGATGGTTTTTGGTAAAATAGAATTATCAAAATGAATATTCCGGATGGCATTACACCAATAGTCCGGCGACAGGAAACCGCTTTTGATAATTCTGCTCTGAAAAGAGTACTTGCATTGATGCAATTAGTCAAGCCTGCTTTGCACCGCTTATGCGGCAAGGGCTTGACAAATAACATCAATACAAGGCACAATCGCCCAAGCAGAATTAAGCCGGTTTCCGACAACCGGAATGTCGGTTTCCACATTGCCGGAATTGCGGTTTTCGCAAACAAGAATATTCACAAAAATATAAGGAGGTCGTATAAATGAAAATCGGAGAAACCATTTTAAAATTAAGAGAAGAGAAAAAAATGTCACAAGAGGAATTTGCAGAGTATTTTCATGTCACAAGACAAACAATTTCAAATTGGGAAAAAGAAAAGAGCTTTCCCGATTTACAAACTTTAGTCAAGATTAGTGATTTATCTGGAGTCTCAGTGGATGTTATGTTGAGAGATAATTTAAAAATAGTACAGCAAATTGATAAAAAAGTAAAACATTTAAAAATATTCAAAATAGTAGCAGCTATTATATCAGTAATAGCTTTAGTGGGCATATCATATTTTGGTATTCAAACTTTTAAGCAAAACAATATAATTCATTCTATGGAAAGTAGTTTAAAAGAGCTAGGATTTGAAAAGGAAGGGGATAACTATTATTGCTTACAAGATACTGATTTTAGATATGATATTTATCTATTTGATAGACCTGCTTTATGGAAATGGAACCAGGAATTAGATTCAAGTGAAAAATTTGTGGTAGGAACATATACTCAAAACGGTTCTGATTTATTAAGTACGAAAAAGGTAGATGTGACAATACGGAAAACAGACCAATTTACAACATTATATATATCGAAAGGAGATTATACGGAAGATAGAGTTTCTCCCCAAATAAGAGAATATTCGCTTGATAAAACTGGAGAAATAAAGAACCTGAAAAAAATGGATGAGGAAGATTATGAAATTTATTTAGAATTGCAGGGAGAGATAAAGAAAGCAGTAGAACAAATGAATGGAATATATTCAAAACTTTATAAATAAGCCATATTTGATATAAGGAGTGATTTTTATGAAGATATTAGAAGTAAAAAATGTTACAAAAACATATGGAAATCACGAAAATGAAGTTAGAGCCTTGAATGGAATAAATTTGGAGGTTGAAGAAGGAGAGTTTATTTCGATTATTGGAACATCAGGAAGTGGGAAAACGACGTTATTGAATATTCTTGGCGGATTGGATGATCCTACAGGAGGCGAAGTAGTCATAAAGGAACAAAATTTGATAGGTATGAATGCGGAAGAACTCACAATATTTCGTAGAAGAAATATTGGTTTTGTTTTTCAAAATTATAATTTAGTGCCTGTATTGAATGTATATGAAAATATTACTTTACCTTTAGCACTTGACGAGAGAAAAATAGATGAAGAATATATGAACGATATTGTTACGGCGCTAGGAATAAAGGATAAGCTATATCAAATGCCAAACACTTTATCTGGAGGACAACAGCAAAGGGTTGCGATAGCTAGAGCTATGTTAACAAGACCAGCGATCATACTAGCAGATGAACCTACGGGTAATTTAGACTCAAAAACAAGTAGTGCTGTAATTGCTTTACTGAAAAATATGGCTGAACGTTTTCATCAGACTATAATTATTGTAACTCATAATGAAATTATAGCAGAACAATCGGATCGTATCATACGGATAGAGGATGGATTAATATGTAAGGAGGAAGGAGAAGATGAAAAATGATAATTGTAGTATGGTTTATAAATTAGCAGATGCATATTATAGAAAAAATAAAAGTAAAAATATTATCCTAACTAGTGCAATAGCAATGTCAATCTTTTTGATTTATAGTGTATTTGCGATTATATCTGGGAAAATGGATGCGGACTATTTACTGTATGCGCGAAATGGAGGGGAAATTACAAGCACATATTTGGAAAATGCGTCAAAAGAACAGTATGAAAGCATAAAAGAATTAGATTATATTGAAGAACTAGGAATTAAGAAATATGTAGGCTATGCTAAAGTAAATAAAATGGATGAAGGAATTGTAGAATACTTAGATAAAGTTGGCTTTGAAAAATTAGTTAAGCCTGCATATGGTGAAATACATGGGAAATATCCAGAAGAAAAAAACGAGATCATGCTTCCAATTCGATGGTTGAAAGAGTATGGTATAGATAATCCACAAATAGGTATGAATATAGATATGCAGCTTCGTAATAAGGAATCGGGTGAAGAATATGAAAATAGAGGAATGATTTTATCGGGATATTATACAGATTACGTGGATCCTGGAATAAATGCACCTATCGCTTATGTATCGTATAAATATATGAATGAACAAAAAATAGATATCTTTCCAGTAGATGAAATTATGCTTCTTCAGAGTAATTTATATGATGTTTTTTCAATTGAAGAACAGTTATATAAAGATATAGAAATGCTAGATGAACAACAACAGTTTATTGGACAAAATACTTTGGTACGTCAGAGCATGGAAGATTTATTTGGCAATTATCTTGTAATGGGATGTTGTATATTAATTATTATGATAAGTGCTTTTTTACTTATCTATAATGTAGTTAATATTTCTGTAAGAAGAGAAATAAAACAGTATGGGTTGCTAAAAACGTTAGGATGTAGTTTGAAACAATTAAAAACTATAGTAAGAATACAAACAGAAAAAATGCTTTTTAAGGGAGTGGTTATTGGTGGAATATTAGGGGTAGGGGTAGTTGGAATTCTTATACGCGGAACTCTGGAAAGGTTATTTTTTAAAGGAAAAGGAGACGCAGATAGTATATCCATTTTTTATTGGGGATATTTGCTACTTGCAATAGGAATTGTTTCTTTAACGACATTTTTTGCAACAAATTTAGCTGTAAAGAAGACGGTACGCCTAAGTGCAGTAGAAAGCATGAGATATTCCGAATATAGTAACCACGTTTTTGTAAAGCATATACATTCTGCGAAGAAGACATCTATATTATGGATGGCTTGGAGAAATGTAAAAAGAATACCTACAAAGTTTATGATTTCTATATTATCACTGAGTATAGGATATATTGCAGCGTTGGGGACGTTGGTCATTACAGTTGGAACAGATACCACTAATAATATACTGAAAAATCCAGATTTTAAAATTTCCAGTATTATAGAGATGCATATGATATCAGAATATATACCAAAAGAATTCTCGGATCAAACACCAGTAATTCCTAAAAGTGAGGTTGAAGCAATAAAGAATATTGACGGTATAGAAACGGTTAATATTTCAAAAGGTGGGTTTGCAGTGATACATCCACAAGAAGATAAAGCGTTAAGCCCGAAGATGAAAGCTAGTGCGGGAGAGAGTAGGGAAGAGTTTGCAACACTACAAATTGTTGATCAAAAATATATTGAAGAATTACAACAGTATGTTCAAAAATTTAAAATTTCAGCAGATATAGAAATGCTTAAAAAAGGAGAAGGGGTTATTTTGTTGCATCATCATGAATTATCCCCTGTATTGGAAGAAGAGGTAGATAAAGTCCCGGGAACTAACATTAGCTTTTATAATTTAGATTCTTATGGTAAAGACGATACAGAAAAGATAAAACTGGGGGAGATGAAATGTGCAGGTTATATTGATACGAAAAATAAACATTTTCCAGATTTACAGATGACTACAAATGGAACAAATATTATCTATTTTATAATATCTCAAGAAGGATTTGAGAAATTAGGCATGGATGAAAAAAAGTTTGTAATTTCATTGAATGTCGATACGTTAAGAGAGCCAATTATAAAACAAAATGTGGAGAAACTAGTTGAAAATGTCAATAAGAAATCACAAGAATGGAACCAACTACTTTTATATAGCAATTCTGAACATTTAGCATCAGCACAGAGTTATATAAAAGTTACTAATTTAGTTTTGGGTACATTGGGAATAGTTCTACTTGCCATAGGTATAATGAATTATTGGAATACAATTGTAACAGGGATACAAACTCGCAAACATGAATTAGTTATAATGGAAAGTATTGGTATGACAGGTAAGCAGTTGAGAACACTATTAATTGCAGAGGGCATTTGGCATTGGGGAATTGTTATTGTTTTGGTAGGCACAGTTGGTTATGGGATACTTTGGCTAATGGGGGAAAGTATAAAGAAAGAATTAGCGTATTTTAGATTTTATTTTCCATGGAAATTATTTATAATTTTAGCCATAGTTCTTCTAATAGTTACAATTGAAATAGCAGAGTTAATATATCATCAGACCAAAAAAGGAAGTATTGCTGAACGTTTAAGATTTAATTTAGAATAGAGGATGATAAGAGAAGGAAAATGATATAATTATTTTTCGTTTTCCAAACAAGACAGAGAATATTCGAATGATGTAAAAATTAGTAAAACTCCATGATGTTCAAACGACACTATGGGAAAACTTCATTTTTTAATGTTTATTACTAAATGACTGATTTTAAAAATGTTATAAAAGACTGGTAAATTCGGTGTTTAACCGTTTTTGACAGTCTTTTTAGTTATAATTGAATATTCTGGATGTTTTTACATCTCCTGTCGTCCCATGAATTAGAAATCACTTACTTATAGGACTGTGTCAAGATTTTTTGTAAGCGCCAAATATTAATGCGGTCAGATACAAAATTACCCCAGCCCTTTGCGAGTTGGAGTAATTCACTATAATTCACATGCGATTTTTGATAGATTGGAGTTTTTCAC
>NZ_JBQHSG010000046.1:0-9864 GCF_052066375.1 Bariatricus sp. HCP28S3_A7 | reverse complement strand
GTTTCTCGACAATTCCATTATACCAAACGGAATGTATTTATGCCTTTTTTATTGGCTGAAATATTGAATTTTCAAGGTTCAGCACACCTTAGAGGTGTGGGAAGTTTTAGTCATATTATTTATGATGTCAAGATTACAGAAGAACTGCATCCGACGCGTGACACATTATTTGAGAATATTGATATGATGAAGCTTCGTATTACATTGATCAATCAGATAAATAAAGATGTCACGACACATATTTAAAACGGAAAGCCATGCAAATAGTGGAATTGATATGTGATATATACAGGCAGGCCTGTTATATATAGTGTTATCCATATACTGACGGAATTGCTGCCTGTCAGGAAATGGTTAATGCAGAGATTCTAGTATAAGTAGTAAAAACAGAAAAGGAGAAGGGTATGAAAAAGAGAGTTTTAGCACTTATGTTAGTGCTCGGTATGACGTTTAGTCTTGCAGCATGTGGAAGCAGTAATGACAAAAAGTCTGACGACACAAAAACAGAGACAACTGACAAAGATAGCAAGGAGAAAATGACAACTGTAAAGTGGAATTATGGTTCAAGTGGTAACGTCCTTGTAACAATTGCAGAAGAAGAAGGATATTTTGAGGATGAAGGAATCGAGATTGAGCCGGTAGAGGCAACTCAGAATATGGATGCAATGGCTCTTCTTGCAGCAGGCAAGGTTGATGTCGTATCAAATGCGGGTACATCTAATCCGCTTCAGCAGATAGCACAAGGTGTAGATCTTACAATTTTTGGCGGACATATGGTAGAAGGATGTATGCCGGTTGTTGCAAAAGCTGGAACAGAGTGGAAAGGTATCGAATCATTTATTGGACAGTCCGTTGCAGTAAATCCAAGTTATTTCGCATTTACAGGTGCAGTTATGGATCTTGGATATGATAATCCGTTAGATGTAGTTGACTGGAAAGTATATTCAAGCTATGATGACGCATTAGCTGCTGTTCAGAACGGTGAAGTAAAATATGCGCTTATGGGAACACAGAACAACTATGGTGTGAAACAGCTTGTAGACTCAGGTGACATCGAAATCGTAAGCTATCAGAGTGAAATCATGGAGAACTATTCTTGCTGCCGTATGGTTGGACAGACAAAATGGGTAAATGACAATCCGGATACAGTCAAAGCAATTATCCGCGCATTACTCCGTGCACAGTCCTGGTATGAGGCAAATAAAGAAGAAGCAGTTTCTCTTCATGCAAAACGTATCGGTCAGGAAGATGACTATGTGGCAGCTTACATGATGGATGACAAACATTATTTTGTAAATGTAGATCCTCTTAAGAACAGTGTGGTACGTGCATGGAACATTCTTGACAAAACAGGATACCTCGGTGATGACTGCAAGATCGATATTGAAGATCATATCAACACAGAGCTTTATGAAGAAGCACTTGCTGAGGCAACAAAATCTTATGGTGATGAGGCACCGGATTTCTATGAGGCACAGCAGAAATTCTTTGACGAAAATGATAAATAGCAGATTTTAGGAGATGGGTAAATGAAAACAATTAAGGGCTTTGTGAAAAAATACTGGATTACAGTATTGATATTTGCAGGATTAGTACTGTTATATTATTATGTGGCAGATGTGAAAATGCTGAATCCATATTTGTTTCCAACAACGGAAAAGATTGCAGCAGCCTTTGAGTCGAATAAAGAAGTAATGCTTACAAATATGCTTGCTTCTTTCAAATTACTCATCCCATCAGTATTTCTTTCTTTAGTGATTGCAGTTATATTTGGTACAATCATGGGATTAAATAAGAAAATCAGGGAAGCGCTGCATCCGGTTATTTATGCCTTTAGCGTAATCCCGTCAATCTTATTGTCGCCGTTTGTACTGTTGTTGTCACCAACATTATTATCAGCTTCCATATTTTTGGTTGTATATAATATTGTCTGGGCAACATTATTTGCTACAATCACAGGAATCATGACCATTGATAAGCGCTATTTGGACAAGGCAGCTACATTGGAACTGACAGGTGTAAAGCGGTTCATGAAAGTAATTCTGCCGGCAGCAAGTCCATCTATTCTGGCCGGTTTTGTAAATTCACTGAGAAGTTCTTTTGTAATGCTTGTATTTGCCGAAATGTATGGTGGCGGTTCAGGCATGGGCTATTTTGTAAAAAAGAATTCTGAACTTGGTGTATTTGCCAATACCTGGGTTGGATTTATCTTTATGGTAATTGTGTTAGTAGTTGTAATGCAGATATTTGAAAAGGTGAAAGAACAGCTGCTTAAATGGACAATTGATTAAAATTAAATGAAGATGAAAATATAGGGAAGTTGTGGTACATGGATGTGTATCACAGCTTCCCTTTTTTAACAAAAGCTAAATGCGTTTCATAAGTTACACTGCAATGTCCGGTGTCCAGTAGATATTATTTATCAATCTCACTCAGTGCAGCTTCATCAGCAACGATTGTTACATCATTATGTAACTGAAGGATGGAAGCCGGTACTTCCGGAGTGATTGCTCCATAGAGTACTTTCTTTAAGATTTCAGCTTTGTCCTTACCACTGACTACGACCAAAATTTTCTTTGCCTGCATGATATTCTTGATGTCCATGGTATATGCCTGGCGTGGCACCTCGTCTTCGGAAGCAAAGAAGCGTTTGTTGGCTTCAATTGTACTTTCTGTCAGATCAACACAGTGAGTTTCTTTTTCGAAAGCAGCTCCAGGCTCGTTAAAACCAATGTGCCCGTTGTGACCAAGTCCAAGAAGCTGGAGGTCAATACCTCCCTGGCTGCGGATAATTTCATTATAATCATCACACGCTTTTTTAGAATCTGCTTCCAGACCATTAGGGACAAATGTGTGGGATTTATTGATATTTACATGATTGAACAGATTGGTATTCATAAAGTAACGGTAGCTTTGATTATTTTCCGGACTTAAACCTTTATATTCGTCCAAATTAATACTCGTTACCTGTGAAAAATCTAAATCCCCTTTTTTATACCATTCGATTAATTGTTTGTAAGTTCCGACTGGGGAAGAACCTGTGGCAAGTCCAAGCACACAGTTTGGTTTCATAATAATCTGTGCTGAAATAATATTTGCAGCTTTTCTACTCATGTCCTGATAATCTTTTGCTTTGTAAATAACCATAGCTATACCTCACTTTTCTTTTTTTACTTTACATTCTGATAAATAAATTTCAGATGCATTTGTTTTGTTGTTATAAAATGTGTTTTCTGTAATGTAAAATTCAAATTGGGAAAATATTATTACTGCCGGTATGGCTGATCCTTTTTGTGATCGGCCTGGCAGTGAAGATGACAGTACAGACTTATGCGGTTGTCAGAGGGATCCTTGGATTTATATTCACTTTGTTGATTATAGCGACTGCATACTGTTACCATGATTGGGTACAGGTCGCATTTCTGTTTTCGCTGAGTGTTATTCTGTATCTGATCCTGTTTGCAGGAGTGTTCGTAGATACTGTACTGGACATGACAAGAGAACGTATTATTGATTTTATTATATCGTGAGGAGGATATGAAAATGAGCGAAAACAATGATTATATTCAGTTACCACCACTAAAAAAAGACACACCGTCCGATGTGGTAGCATTTATGTGGGAGTACATGAAAGTACCGGAGAACTCAAGAGAAAAAGTTAAGAATCTGATTAAGGCTGTACATGAAAATGACGTGAAATTAGACTATAAGGCGCCAAAACTTTATGATGTTATTCAAAAAGAAGAAATTGCTGATTTTGAAGAAGTCATGCATAAAACCATAGTTGACATTGTGTCAGAAGCCAGTGGTGTTGCTTGTTGGGTATATGTGCAGAAATATGTGAATCATAAAACTTTGGAAGAAATGTTGCAAAAATGGCCAGGAGCAGGCCAGTTCATCATTGTTATGAATACCTGGTTCGAAAGACTGATGAATTCATAAAATAACAAAAAGAAGAGGATGTCACGTAATCTGCTTTGATTCGGTGGCATCCTTTTTTGAGATTTAGTTTTTATGACATTATAAATTTCATAACTTATTTCTTATTTTTCGGTATTCTCTTGGCGAATATCCTTTCAGCTTGTGAAAAAGCCGGCTGAAATAAAGCTGGTTATCATATCCGACAATCTTAGAAATCTCATTGATGGAATAAGTTGTTGTTTCAAGTAACATCTGAGCATTGTTGATACGGATTCCCACAATGAATTGCATTGGTGTAGAACCGGTATATTTTTTGAAATTTCGGATAAACCAGCTGACACTCATGCCTCGTGAGGCAGCATAATCATCAATATTGATATTTTGATTGTAGTTTTCACTGAAAAAGGTAACAGCATTATCCATCTCATGATCAAGATATTCATTTTTTAATATGTGCTCTCTTGTCAGTTCCCGGTGGAAACTAATCAGAAGATGACGTAGCAAAAGGACAAGCATTTCCTCATAATTATCTTGACAGCGTTGGAGCTCGATAATAATACGCTTGAAAATTTGTTCATATTCATTAGATGTACCCACTTGAAAGACACGTTCTTTATCCGGAAACCCATATTGACGTAAGATATTTTTCACATTGCTTCCTGTGAAGTGAATCCAGTATACTTCTGTCTTATCTTCTCCGTAATATTCATATTTTTGGAGTTCTTTCGGTCTGTACAGTACAATGTTGCCGGCTGGAACAATCGTTTCATTATTTACATTATCAAAATGAAAATGCCCACAACCAGCAGTGATATATATAATCTGATAATCCAGACGACCCCTTGGACGGTAGGTCGGAAGTTTGGGATGTCTGGAAAGACGGTAAGTACCACAGCTACCGACAATCAGCGGACGACTTTTGTCTTTGAAATCCATATGTGAGTGGTTCAAATAACCGGTGTTCAAATACATAGGACAGCACCTCTTTTCGTACTTTTTATCATTGTATCATTTAGTGCATATTTTGTCTAATCCAATTCATAGACATATTTTGCGAATTAGGATAAGCTATATATAGCATAACTAAGGAACGTAAACAAAAAGTAAAGTATAAGGTTTGCTTTAGGAAAACAAAGAACAAAAAAGTATATGTATTGGAGGAGAGCTATTTATGATCGTACCACGTTATTATGAAAATCTAAGCGTACTGCACGAAAACACAATGCCAGCCAGAGCCTATTATATTCCGGCATCCAGAAGAATGGATAACTTGGTGGAACACAGAGAAGAGTCAGATCGTATGCAGTTATTGAATGGAACTTGGAAATTCCAGTATTTTAACAGCATCTATGACATTCAGGATTCTTTCTTTGAGAAGAATTATGATACAGAAAATTTTGATGAGATTCAGGTTCCAAGTGTATGGCAGATGGCTGGATATGATACACACCAGTATACAAACATCCGGTATCCATTTCCGTTTGATCCACCATATGTGCCACAGGACATTCCGTGTGGAGCCTATGTACATACTTTTGAGTACAGTAGAGATGAGAAAGCGCCAAAATCTTTTTTGAACTTTGAAGGAGTAGACAGTTGCTTTTACGTATGGATCAATGGCTCTTACATAGGATACAGCCAGGTTTCGCATATGACCAGTGAGTTTGATGTTACCGATGTACTTCAGGATGGAACGAATACGGTGGCAGTGTTGGTAATGAAGTGGTGTGATGGCTCCTATTTGGAAGATCAGGACAAATTCCGTATGAGTGGTATTTTCCGGGATGTGTACATTTTGAAACGCCCAAAACAGGCAATCAGTGATTATCATATTAAAACAAGAATTGAGGATATGCTTGCGAAAGTAGAAATTGAAATGAAATTCTACTCTCCGTTAAATGTAAAAATTTCGCTTGAAGATAGAAACGGAGCAGTTGTAGCACTAGGAAGTATTGCTGAAGAAGGAACAGCTGTATTAGAAATCGCAAGTCCGGAACTTTGGAATACAGAAAATCCATATCTATATAAACTGATTCTTGAAACAGAGAATGAAGTAATTGTAGATCACATTGCATTAAGAAAGATAGAGATTAAAGACCAGGTTATTTATTTAAATGGACAGAAGATTAAATTCCGTGGTGTCAATCGACATGATTCTGATCCGGTTACTGGATTTACAATCAATCCGGAACAGATTACAACCGATCTTACGTTAATGAAGCAGCATAATTTTAATGCGATCCGTTCCAGCCACTATCCGAACGCACCATTTTTCTATGAAATGTGTGACAAGTATGGATTCATGGTAATAGATGAAGCAGATATTGAAGCTCATGGTCCATTTATGATCTACAGAAAAGAAGACACTGATTACAATCGGTTCAAACGATGGAATGAGAAGATTGCAGATGATCCGGTATGGGAAGAGGCAATCGTTGATCGCGTAAAACTCATGGTGGAACGTGACAAAAACCGTTTCTGTATTGTTATGTGGTCAATGGGAAATGAGAGTGCTTATGGCTGCAACTTTGAAAAAGCACTGGAATGGACAAAGAATTTTGATCCAGACCGTATCACACAATATGAGAGTGCAAGATACCGTAATTATGATGAAACATATGATTACAGCAATCTGGATGTGTACAGCCGGATGTACCCAGCGCTTTCCGAAATTCAGGAATATCTGGATAAAGATGGAAGCAAACCCTTCCTTTTGGTAGAGTACTGTCACAGCATGGGAAACGGACCTGGAGATTTTGAAGATTACTTCCAGATGATTCAGGATAATGATAAAATGTGCGGCGGCTTTGTCTGGGAATGGTGTGACCATGCGATTGCTCATGGAACTGCTGAGAATGGAAAGACTATATATGCTTATGGGGGCGACCATGGCGAAGAAATTCATGATGGCAACTTCTGTATGGATGGATTAGTATATCCGGACAGAACGGTACATACAGGACTTTTGGAATACAAGAATGTTTATCGCCCGGCAAGGGTTATTTCCTATGACAAAGAAAGCGGAGAACTGGTGCTTCATAACTACATGGATTTTGATAATCTGAAAGATTATGTGAAAATCAGCTATGAATTGACACAGGATGGACTTTTGATTGGGAAAGGAAAACTTGCTGAAGTATCTGTGGTACCACATAGTGAAGGAAAAACAAACCTGCAGGTCAACGTTCCAGAAAATGGAAAATGTTATTTAAAACTCACTTACCACCTGAAAAAAGAAATGCCTCTGCTGGAAGAGGATTATATCCTTGGATTTGATGAGATCGAAGTAAGCCAGAAGGATGCCAAATGCCAGTTAGCAGAAAAATGGGTTGAAAAAACAGTGACGGATTCTGAATTACAGGTGAGTGAAGATGATACCCAGATTCATATCAATGGCCGTGAATTCGCATATACAATCGACCGACGGACTGCACTTTTTACAGAGATGAAATTTGCAGGTCGGGAATATCTGAACCACCCGATGGAATTAAATATCTGGAGGGCACCAACAGATAATGATATGTACATCAAGTCTGAATGGAAGAAAGCCCATTATGATAAAGCTTATACAAGAGCTTACACGACAGAGGTCGTGCAGGGAAAGCATGGTGTGAAAATTACAAGCCATGCATCCGTTGTGGCAGAGACAGTACAGAAGATTCTTGATGTGACGATTACATGGAAAATAGAAGCTGCTGGAAAGATTGATGCAGATATTGCAGTAACAAAAGATGATGAATTTCCGGATCTGCCAAGATTTGGTGTGAGGATGTTCCTGGATAAAAAACTTTCAGCTGCAAGATACTTTGGAATGGGACCACAGGAAAGCTATTGTGACAAACATCAGGCTGCGAGCCACGGCTTGTATCAGGCAAATGTAGACGATTTGCATGAGGATTATATTCGCCCACAGGAAAATGGAAGCCATTATGATTGTGAATATGTAGAGCTTAATAACAGCCGATATGGAATTGTAGTATCCGCGGAAAATGCCTTCTCATTCAATGCTTCTTATTATACGCAGGAAGAACTTGAGAAGAAAACACATAATTATGAACTGACAGAATCAGATAGTGTAGTATTTTGCGTTGACTACGCATTAAATGGCATTGGTTCTAATAGTTGTGGTCCGGTTGTATTGGATCAGTACCGATTTGATGATGTATTATTCCGGTTCCAGTTTACACTGATACCGTATGTAAAGGGATAATAAAGTTTCATGTAACTCGTAAACAAAGAAGGATAGTCTGATTGCAATGTAAAGTCCGGATATACAGAGCAATCAGACAAAAACAGAGAAAAAATTAGAATTAGACATCATACGGTTAGACATATTGAGATTCTAAGTGCGATGAAGATGAGGAGTAAAGAAATTCGATGGAAGAAAGAAAGTATTTGAAATGGTATAACAAAATTGGATATGGATCAGGTGATATTGCAGGTAATGTAGTCTATGCGTTCCTGACATCTTTCATGATGGTCTATCTGACGGACTCAGTAGGACTTGCTGCAGGTGTCGTAGGTACCCTGATTGCCGTATCAAAACTATTTGATGGTTTTACGGATATATTTTTTGGATCAATGATTGACAAAACACACAGTAAAATGGGAAAAGCGAAACCATGGATGCTATACGGATACATTGGTTGTGCCATTACGCTGGTCGGCTGCTTTGCAGTACCGGTCAGCTTGGGAACAACGGCTAAATATGCATGGTTCTTTATCTCTTACACACTGTTAAATGGTGTGTTTTATACAGCAAACAATATTGCTTATTCAGCACTTACGTCACTGATTACAAAGAACAGCAAAGAGCGTGTGCAGATGGGATCTTACCGTTTTATTTTTGCGTTTTCAACAAGTCTTCTGATTCAGGCAATTACAGTTGGATTTGTAGATAAATGTGGTGGAGATGCTGCAGCATGGAGAACGGTTGCTATTATCTATGCAATCATTGGTCTTGTCGTAAATACGATTTCAGCACTTTCTGTTAAGGAACTTCCGGAGGAAGAACTTAACGAAGGAGAAGTAAAGGATGATAATGAAAAGTACGGAATGGTACAGGCATTCAAGCTTCTTGTTAAAAACAAATATTACATGATGATTTGTGGAACATATATTTTACAGCAGTTATATGGTGCCATGATTGGAGCTGGCATTTATTACATGACATGGGTACTGAAAAATAAGAATTTGTTTGGACAATTTGCATGGGCAGTAAATATTCCACTGATCATTGCCCTGATTTTCACACCGACATTAGTTGGTAAGTGGAAAGGTATGTATAAACTGAACTTAAGAGGTTATGTTTTAGCAGTTATCGGTAGAGCACTTGTTGTTGTTGCTGGATATATGGGCAGTGTTCCGCTGATGATGGCGTTTACAGCTCTTGCAGCCTTAGGTCAGGGACCATGGCAGGGAGATATGAATGCAGTTATCGCATCTTGTTCTGAATACACTTATCTTACACAGGGAAAGAGAATTGACGGAACGATGTACTCCTGCACCTCTCTTGGTGTAAAAATCGGTGGAGGTATTGGAACCGCTGTTGTTGGATGGATGCTTGAGTTTAGTGGATATATCGGAACAAATGCAACTCAACCACAGTCTGCACTTGATATGATGCAGTTCATGTACCTTTGGCTTCCGTTAATCTTTGATGTATTGATTATGTTTGTACTTTCAAAAATGAATGTAGAAGATGCAAATAAAAAACTGAAAGCAGAAAAAGGAATTGCTGCAGATGAAATAACAGATGCATCAGACATAAATTAGAATTGACAGGAGAAAGCGTTGTCTGGTCGTTGTTCGATGAGACAATGCTTTTTATATACTAAAACTTCCCACACCTCTAAGGTGTGCTGAACCTTGAAAATTCAATATTTCAGCCAATAAAAAAGGCATAAATACATTCCGTTTGGTATAATGGAATTGTCGAGAAAC
>NZ_JBQHSG010000045.1:0-9885 GCF_052066375.1 Bariatricus sp. HCP28S3_A7 | reverse complement strand
TCCAGTAGTTGCCGCATAAGCCTGTCGGTTAAGTTCAAAATCAACCTTTTTGCACTAGATAGGGGTAGTTTGCGCTTTTTTGGCTATTCTGAAGGTTTTGTTTCATAGTAATATTGTAAAACGGAAATGTTGGAAACGCAAGGGGTTTTCACATGAATAAGGAGCCCGGCTTGCGCCGGGCTCCCGCTCTCTGAAAGGTTTCACATTTTCTAACTTATTCTGCTTTCGGAAAACAGATCAACACTTTAAACAAATCTCCATCCAGATATAATTCAAAAGTACCTCCCTGTAATTCTGTAAGATTCTTTGCTATCGATAATCCCAGACCGCTTCCTTCCGTACTTCGTGAAAGATCTCCCCTGATAAAACGCTCTGTCAACTCATCCGCAGAAATATTCAAAGGCTGTTCTGACACATTTTTCAAAGTAAAGCGGATCTCCTGTCCCACGGTCATCAGATCAACATACACTCTGGTGCCCTCCATCGCATATTTTGCCGCATTATTGAATACATTAAATAATACGCGCCACATTCTTCTGCCATCCGCAAATATAATTGCCGGTTCCTCCGGAAGATTCACAACCAAATGAAGGTTCCTGTCTGTAAATTTTTCTTCCAGCTCTGCGTAGGTCTGATTGACCAACTCGACCAGATTCAGATTCATTTTCTCCAGTTTAATGTTACCGCTGCTGACCTTGGAGGCTTCCACTACATCTTCCGTCAACGTTTTCAGACGAAACGCTTTTTCTTCCAGAATCTGAAGATAATTCTGTATCTTCGGATCCTCGAAATTCTCACGTTTTAAAAGTTCCACATAATTGATAATGGAAGTCAGAGGCGTCTTGATATCATGCGAAACATTGGTGATCAGATCCGTTTTCATCCTCTCATTTTTCATACTTGCTTCCAGCGCACGATCCAACCCGTCTCCAATCTTATTAATCTGTTCCGCCACTCCCCGCTGCTCACCGCTCAATCCTTCCAGTGGAATCTGATAATCAACCTGTCCCTCCGCAATTGCAGACACTCCTTTTCTGATCCTATTGCGTCCGAGTGTCGAACGAACCACTACAACAAGCGCCACCGCTTCCGCCGCCAGCATGACGATGAGCCAGAAAGGTGCTTGCCACGCCCAACCGACAGCAAACCAGTGAAGCAGAGTAAATACTCCAAATCCGACCAAGGTCCCCCACAAAGCATTGATATTGGAAAACATCATTTTTATAAACCTGCATATCCAGCAGAAAAGGCTGTTTTTCCAGATCGTATGTGCTTTGATTCTTCTTGTCATTCCAAACCACAAGATCGAAACTGCCGCGCAGAGCAGCATAAAAGCCATGCCCAACAATATGACACTGTCCCACGTCCACAAAATATATCCATTGGAAATTGCATAGGACGTCGAACTGGTGGTTGTTGATGTCGTATAATGATAATATCCCTGACTAAAGATAGAATCACATACATAAGCAACAGCAGTTACAGCCAGGGCACATGCACCTCCCACAATCACAATGAAAATTTCCGTCTTCATTCTGTCTATCGTAAGAAGGCAGACTCCCTCCTCACGGTTGGAACGGCCGGATATGATTGTAAGCCACGTCAGGCAAATCAAAAAAATAATTACCGCTGTTATTCCGATTCCAAAGACCGTCCTGTAAACGGGAGCATATTCACTATACACTTCATTTTCCTGGTAAAATTGGTCCTGAACCGGATATGTAGTATCAACCGCAAATGCACAAACATAATCATTAGTCCGTACAAAAGACGAAATCACACTTTTCCATACCGTTGCCGATTTCTTCATATTACTTTCAAACTCAGCAAGTTTTGGCGTAACAACAACATATTTTCCATATTTCTTGATGTACTCAATGCCCTCTTTCCAATCTGACATTCTCAAAATCTCTGCCCTATTGGAATAGATTTTTCCTGTTTTTCTGTCCACCAGCAAATAATAAAGATTCGAATTTCCTTCCGACCATTCATTCAGGATCGTCCGGCAGTTATCCACTTCATTATTAATCTGATCCACCGCTTCTGCGATTGCCTCCATCACTTCACTCAGTTTTCCATTCCATCTCGGATCTGTATTCACCAGTTCCACCAGATTTGATACTCCCAGCGGTTTATATGTTTCTTCTACCATGTACCCGTCGTATAGCCAAAAGCTGGTAAATGCAATTCTCCCATCACTGTCGAGCAGATTTTTGTATAGGCTCTCATAGCCTACCTCTCCGTTTAACAGTAATCCAAATATCTCTTCCTGTGTTTCGTACCCGAAGCTCTTTGCTTCTTCTATCGTAGAAAATCTTAGTGATCCATCCTCAAGCATTTTCTGAAATTCATCCTGGTAAAAATACTGGTATGTACCATCTTCACGCTTACAGACTATGATTTTTTTATCGATATCCGCTGTCGCCCCATAGTTTCCATATACCCCGGTTATCCCCCATTCATACAAATCACCAAGCCTATATGCCAGACCGCTTTTATTCTCACCCGAGATTGTTTCATCATCCAGGAATTCTCTGAGGTCTACCGTCTTATTTTCATCATAGACTCCTTCTGTTTCGAATTCTTCCATTCTGGGTTCAGCCCAGATTATGTCCGATGCAACTCCCTGAAGCTGTTCTTCAAAAGCTTTGGAGTCTTCGTATTTCTGCTCCGGTTTATCCAAAATCGCCGCCATACCGCCATTCATATAACAAGTCATCATCCACACAAGACAGACCGCCGCAGTTGACGCCATCAGATGTTCCAACACAAGAAGAACTCCCTTACATGGCGCACTCCTATACCATTTATTCATACTGTCGCCTCCTGATTATATTTTTTCCACCTTATACCCTACACCCCAGACGACTTTAAGATAGCGAGGTTCCTTTGGATTAATCTCTATCTTTTCACGAATATGCCGGATATGTACCGCAACCGTATTATCTGCGCCGATCGCCTCTTCATTCCAGATACTTTCATAAATCTGATTGATTGAAAATACTTTTCCTTGATTTTTGACCAGTAAAAGTAGAATATTATACTCAATAGGAGTTAATTTGACTGTCTCACCATCCACGGTCACCCGCTTTAAATCATCCCGGATGACCAGTCCTCCGGTTTTAAATTCATATTTGCTGTCTTCTTTTGATGTACTTCCAAGCTGGGTATAACGACGCAACTGAGATTTCACTCTTGCAACCAATTCAAGCGGATTGAACGGTTTCGTCATATAATCATCCGCACCGATATTCAGTCCCAGAATCTTATCTGCATCTTCCGACTTCGCTGATAAAATAATGATCGGCAGACTCATCTCTTCCCGAATCTTTAAGGTCGCCCTGATTCCGTCAAGACGCGGCATCATGACATCTATAATCAGAAGATCCACTTCCTTTTCCTTTAAAACTTTGATTGCTTCTTCGCCATTATAGGCTTTTAGCACCTGATATCCCTCCTGAGTCAGGTAAATATCGATCGCATCTACGATATCTTTATCATCGTCACAAACTAAAATTGTAGACATATTCATCACCTCCTCTACAGTATACAAGATTATCAAAGATTTTTTAAGAGCATGCGGGGAGTTTTCTTAATATTCCTTTAAGAAATTTTCGATTTCTTTTAGAATCTACTCATACTTTAGACACATTTTCAGTATATACTTAGAGTCAGATAGTTGATAAAACAACTATCTCCCCCCTCATAAAGTAAGCGCAATCGGGGATTCCCGATTGCCGCACTTTACTCTCATTCCTTTAGATAACGATAAAGAAATCCGCCAGTCCCCATGACTGGCGGATTTTCTTTATTCATTATCATTCTTGTCACTGTTTTCAGCTATTTTCGCCCCGGCAAATCCTGCCAGCACTGCCTGCAGATCAATTCCTGTGGATTCTTTGAGTCCATCCGTCACCTGATTCAGAGTTCCCATAATATCTTTCATCAGTTTTGCGGAATTTCCTTCACCGTACATCGTAATCTTATCAACTTTTGCGAGTGGTTCCGCATTGATCTGCGCTTCTTTTGACTCTCTGTCAGCCTCCGCCTTTACAACTGCTTTTTCTTTCTGTGCTTTTGCAATTGCATTGGCAATCTCCAGTTCGGAACTTACCTGTGCATCGTTCGCCTCTTTCTTGGCGATCGCCTGAGCCCGGGCGATTTCTTTTTCACTTTCTGCTCTTGAAATTGCCGCATTTTTCTGGATCTTAACGATATTATCCACACCAAGGTTCTCAATGACACCATTCTCATCCACAAAATTCTGCACGTTAAAGCTGACAATATCAAGTCCCATCGCCGCAAGGTCCGGCTCGGAGTTCTCTTTTACAAGTGTCGCAAATTTCTGGCGGTCTGAAACCATTTCCTCCAGATTCATCTTGCCGACGATCTCACGCATGTTACCTTCCAGAACTTCTCTTGCAACCTGCTTGATATAGTCTGTCGGCTGATTCAGGAAGTTCTGAGCCGCCAGTCCAAGTCTTTGTTCATCATCACTGATCTTCACATTGACGGCCGCATCGACCCGGATGTTAATATAATCGGCTGTCGGAACCGCACTCGATGTCTTCACATCGATTGGAATCAACTGCAGATTCAAAGCATCCTTCTTTTCAAGAAACGGAATCTTGATGCCTGCTTTACCGATCAGGACTTTTGGCTGTTTCCTCAGACCGGAAATGATAAATGCCGTATCGGGAGATGCTTTCACATACTCTGTAGCCAAAAACAGAACAAGGATTACCACGACCACCGCAACAGGAATAATCACACCTGCCATTTCAATAATTTCACTTAACATTTTCGATTTTCAAAATAGATAAATCGGTCTATCGCGTCAAGAATGTCTTCAAAATCCTCTCTCGGCGCCAGATCGATATATTTTCCAAGGATTTCTTCCTCTCGGTCCTTGTACCTTCCATAGAAAATATCGTAAAGATTATGTCCCCGCATATGGATCCGAATCTCTTCCATATGATCTTTCACATCCTGCACACATATAAGATCATGTCCGATTACTTCCCGAAGCTTTTTGCCGCTGGAAAGGCGATACAAATATTCCTTCCATTTTACGAGGAACGCTTCATAAAACGCTTCTTCCGAATCAACGATCCCGATCTTCGCCATAATACAGGGATTAAAGAAATAATTTTCAAAAGAATAATACTTCAAAATCAGTACATTTTTCTCTGTCACGCGCGGCAGTCCGTCTGCGTCCTCCAGATTGCGTTCTTCATAATAACGACACAAACTGCGCTTCAGCTTTTCACTGTCTTTGCCGTCTCCATCACGGATCATAAGGAACGAATCTTTCAGATAAATCTGGTTCATATATTTTAAATTCGCATACGTCTTGATGTTTGTGCAGCTGTTCGTTGTAATAATCGCAACTCTGGAGAGCTTTCCCTGTTCATCATATATCTCGGAATAGTATTTTCTGAGAAGAAGCGGCAGACGGCTTTTGTCCTGCTTTCCTTCCACGATGAATACAAAATCCACGTTCATCAGATCATTTGCCGAGTATCCCAGGTCATTCAGCACCGCACTGATATCCGTCTTCTCTTTCACCTGCGAAAATTCGTCCTCATCCTCTACAATCTGGCGAATCTGACGATTGTTGAAATTGGGAAGTAGGTTCGGAGAATGTGTGGAAAACATGACCTGCTTTTGTTTTGCCAGCCGATACAGAATATCTCCACTTACTTTCTGGAGCTGTGGATGCAGGAAGATTTCCGGCGTCTCCACGATCACAATGCATGGGAGCGCATTCTCATCATCCAGTCCTGTTTCCAAAAGGGAAAGCATGTAAATACTCCTCATCCCTTTGCCCATGTGTTCCGCCGGATGTGTTTCATTCCTGGATTTTCCCCGTATCTCGGCAGTCACCTGCAGCATACGTTCCACGTCACGATTCATAGAATAAATAATCTCCGCCTGTCCGCCGTTTTTGCGGAAATTCTGATTCACCTTTCTCGCAAATGCATCCAGATTCAGCTGGTAAAGCTTATAATCCAGAAGCTTAGCCGCCTCAAACGCATTCATTTCTTCCGGCGTTTTCTGATTGATCAGTCCGATACATGAAAAACAATGTGTACACTTCTTGGCGCGTTCAAACATACAACAATCCGCACGCATCTTCTTGAGCAGTTCATCCTCCTGAAGCAGAAGAATATCATCCTGAAGCTGCCTGAGATTTCTCTGTGCATCTACGTGATAAATTCTCGGAAATACCTCTAAAATATAAGGGTTATTCTTCTTCACACCATCACTATAACGTATCTTTCCATCCCGATTCGCCACAAACTCAAAGTTCACTTCACCGTCTTGAAAAGAAGGCAGTTTTTTGCAGAAATCCTGAAACCAGATATCATATCTTCTGTACTGACTTACAATGCCGTTCTGATGAAGTACATGCAAATCTTCTTCTGTTATCTCAAGCGTCATAAATATTTCAATATTCGGGAAGTCTTCCTGAAAATCTTCCGTACAGATCTGATAGGTCCCGCCCACCGCACAGACGGCCTCCAGCACTGCTGTCTTTCCGGTATTATTCTTTCCCACCAGAATTAATGCATTTTCAATCTCTTTGATGTACATATTACGGATAGATTTGAAATTTTTAATCCGAAGATTGGTAATCCTCATATGCAGCACCTCCACATCGCTATTTGCCTTTATCTTATCACAGCAAAGAATAATTAAGACATTTTTTGTAGCTTTCTTAAGAAGTTTTTTATATTTTTTCGATTTCTTTAATGGTCTCATCACATTTTGGACATATTTTCAGGGTATACTAAGTATCAGATAGTTGATAATACAACTATCTCCCCCCTCATAAAGTAGCGCAATCGGGGGAACCCGATTGCCACACTTTACTCTCATTCCTTTAGATAACTATAAAAACAACGAAACCCGTCAGCCGAAAGGTTGGCGGGTTTTCGCGTATCCAATTCATTTTTACAGCATCAGGCGATATATATTTTCCACATCCTGCTGATTCAATGTAACAAAACCACCGGTTGTTCCGTTTTCCACATCTCCATAGCAGCAGGTATATGCAAGTTTCTCAATATCTTCTTCTTTTGCTCCGAGTTCTTCAAAATTTTTTGGCATACCAATTGAAATCAGGAAATTCCTGAGTGCTTCGATTCCTTCTTTTGCTGTTCTCTCCGGATTCTGGAAATCCATCTGACATCCCCATACTCTTACCGCGATCTGCGCAAAACGCATGACATCATGGTGAAGATTATAAGTAAAGACAGCCGGCATAACCACAGCAAGCCCTGCACCATGTGCGCAGTCATACATTGCCGAAAGCTCATGCTCAATGCAATGGCTCGTCCAGTCCTGACTTCTTCCCACACCACAGGAATTATTATGCGCCATCATCCCGGCCCACATGATATTGGCACGTGCATCATAATTATCCGGATCTTCGATCACTCTTGGCCCCTCGTGGATCATCGTCAGAAGCAAAGCTTCGATCATCCGGTCTGTACATTCCACTTCTTTGGTATTCGTCAGATAACGCTCGTACAAATGTGCCATGATATCCGTAATGCCGCACGCAGTCTGATAAGCCGGCAGTGTCTGCGTCAGGGCAGGATTCATAATCGTGAATTTGGGTCTAAGTGCTTCCCCCGTAGTGGATCGCTTATACATTCCCTCTTCTTTCGTGATGACAGAATCAGCAGAGCCTTCGCTTCCTGCTGCCGAGATCGTGATCACCGTGCCGATCGGCACGGCCTCATTTACAATACCGCCCTGATAATAATCCCAGAAATCCCCATCATACGGGACGCCTGCCGCGATCGCTTTGGCTGAGTCGATCGTGCTCCCTCCACCCACAGCGAGAATAAAATCCACGCCTTCTTTCCGGCAGAGTTCGATTCCTTCATATACGAGTCCGCTTCTCGGATTCGGCTTTACACCACCAAGTTCTACATAACCAATCTGTTCTTCTTCCAATGATTTCTTCACGCGCTCAAGCAGTCCGGAGCGGATAACGGAACCGCCGCCGTAGTGAATCAATACTTTTGTTCCTCCGAAACGTTTTACATATTTTCCTGTTTCATTTTCCGTGTCTTTGCCAAACGCAAAATACGTTGGTGCATAAAATGTAAAATTTTCCATACATTCTCCTTTATCTTCATCATCAAAAGTCTGAAAAGTTTCCTTTTCTGTCAGAAAATTATACCATGCGGAATAGGGAAAAACAATCGAAGTTTCATCCCTAAATAAGTTTATGGATTGAAAACATATTTATCCAATCTTTCAAACGCCTCCTGCACCCTTGTAAACGGAAGCGCCAGGTTCATTCGGATCGAATGCTCTCCGTGGAACGGTCGTCCATCCTGCCAGCCGACGCCTACACGATACCCTGCCTTCAGAAGTTCATCGATCGTCTTGCCATGCTTCTCACACCATTTGGTACAATCAAGGAACAACATATAGGTTCCCTGCGGTTTGCTTAACGTCACGCCATCAAAATGTTCCAGAATATAATCATATGCGTAGTTCACATTTCCGGACAATACTTCCCGCAGTTCATCGACCCATTCCATACCTTCCGGTCTGTAAGCTCCCATCAGAGCATACATGGACAATACATTCATGGAATTATAATGGCACTTACTGCTGCAGGCGCGTACGCGGTCACGCAGATAAGAATTATAAATAATATGATAGCTTCCAATCAGTCCCGCCAGATTAAATGTCTTGCTCGGTGCGTAAAGTGCCATTGTACGATTTCTTGCATCTTCGCTGACCGACTGCAGCGGAGTATGATGATTTCCATTTAAAATGATATCGGACCAGATTTCATCTGAAATCACGACACAATCATTCTTCCGGTACACTTCCATTGCTTTTTCCAGTTCTTCGCGCTCCCATACTCTTCCGGTTGGGTTATGAGGATTGCAGAATACCGCTACGTGGATCTTATTCTTCTTGATCTTCTGATCCATGTCGTCATAATTCAATCGCCAGATTCCGTCTGCATCTCGCTTGAGCTCGCTGAGAACGATCTTGTATCCGGCATTCGTAATACTTCTGGTGAATCCGATATAGGTCGGACTATGCACCAGCACACTGTCCCCCGGCGCAGCAAATGCGTTGAGCGCTGAAACAAGTCCTCCCAACACTCCATTCTCATATCCAATACATTCCTGAGTAAGCCCGGTGACATGATTACGTGTCTCCTGCCAATTGATGATTGCCTGATAGTACTCTTCTCTGGGATCAAAATATCCAAACGCAGGATGTTCAAGACGTTCTCTGATAGCCTCCTGCACAGTCGGGACTGTTGCGAAATTCATATCCGCAACCCACATCGGGATAAAATCAAATTCCTCATCACGAGGTCCAAAATCCGGAGATTTTTCCGGTACATCGACTGCAATAGCATCTTTTCCCAGGCGATTCATTATTGTTGTAAAATCATACTTCATTTTCATTCACTCTCCTTATTTATTATATAAATTCTTTGTCCATATCACCACAATCGTTTTCCTAACACTTGCCCATTATAATTCATAACTCTCCACTACCACTTTCCTATTCACGATCCCCTTCTCCCAGATCATCAAATGTACCTGAAAATTAATCCCGTCTTTCACATTCACAAAAGGTTCTTCTCGGAGAAGCACAGATTCCTGCCCCTGAAGTTTCAGTTCTTCCTGCCTCTTTTTCACCTTCTCAATCAACGCCATATATTTTTGATCTTCTTCTCCGAATGAGCGCCTCGGATATACTGCAGATTCTTCTTTTAATCTCTTATTTACTAAGACTTCCCATACCCAAAATGGGATTTGTACCTTGAAAATTCAATATTTCAGCTAATAAAATAGCGATTTATGCCACTGCAACCTGTGTATGAAGCGCATC
>NZ_JBQHSG010000044.1:0-10850 GCF_052066375.1 Bariatricus sp. HCP28S3_A7 | reverse complement strand
AAAAGCGCGCCGTAATTACAGGCACGTACAAAGAGACATCATTATGGAACTGATATAATAATTCGCTGTTTTTGTGCAGGAGACAGGAACTTTATTTTGCGAGACGACAGTTATTGGGGAGAAATCCGTTGGAAAATACGGGCGTATGTGGATGGCATTTATGAAAGAAAATCATTACGGAAGATATAGAAGTCTTATGAGATTTGGCAGGCTAAAGAAGAAAGCGGCAGATGTAAATGAGGAAGCATATGAGTTGTTGGAGACTATTGAAGAAAGGTGGCTGTCGAAGCATATTTCAAAAGCCGGGAATTCTTTTGTGGAAATGTATAAGCTGCGTACGCAGGCAAGAATGATGGCGGAGGAGGTAGTGCTTAGCCGGATTGTGAGACAGTATCATTAGTTTGAAATTATATGGTTATGATATGTCGGAAATTTATAGTGGAAGATGTACCTGCCGGCAATATTATATAACCCTCGGAGAGCCCCGCAGATTTGGCTTGCCAAATCTGCTAGGGGGTTATCATCTTTGGCAGAGCAAAGATGATAACAGCACTGCTCCGACAGAATTTATTACGGATAAAGGAGAAGATGAATGGGAGATGCATCATATACGGCACATGTCAGTAACAGGAAAAGTGCCATAACATCAAAGTCAAAACTGAAAACAGTTGCCAATCATAATCTCAGAAAATATCGCTCATCTGATTATAGCAGAGACAATATTCTTTTGCTATATGGAACTGAAAATCTTTATAAGGATGTGCAGGAGGTTTACCACAGGGAATTTGATGAGGCAGTAAGAATTTACAATGAAAATCAGAAAAGGAAAGACAGGAAGATTGACGATTATTTTGAACATGTATCGGAGCTTAATCAGGATATGGCTGTAGAGATTATTTTTCAATGTGGCGATAAGGAATTTTGGGAGAAACATGGAGATAAAGCAGAAAGAATGGAGTTTGTTTACAGATACACTCTGCGTAAGCTACAGGAGTTCATACCGGAATTCAAGGTGGCTAATGCGGTAATTCATTTTGATGAAGCAAGTCCTCATATGCATGTGGTCGGGGTGCCTGTGTATGACGGATATAAAAAGGGGCTTTCAAAACGGGTATCGAAGAGAAATGTATTTACACAGGAAGTGCTGTCAGGTGTGCTGCAGGACAAACTTAGAAGTGAGGCAGAAGGGTGTTTTAAGTTTAATGTAAAAGAGACATTTGCTGAAAAGAAGCAGGGACGGAACCGGGATTTATCGGTTCTGGAATATAAAGTGGCAAAAGAGTCTGAAAAGCTGGAGACACTTGCAAAGGATGTTGTAAAAAGTGAGTCAAGCCTGGCTGCATTATCAGGTTCCATAGCGGCTCAGAATGTACTGTTAGAATACACACAAGATGAATTGGAAGAAAAGCAGCAGGAGGCGGATAGGCTGACAGGACTTTTAGAACAGATAAAACAATATGTGGGAACATTCCGTTTATTTGCACCTACCATAGAAGAATATGCCATATCGGTAGAAAAGGGTGGCAAAATAGAAGCAGGAAACAGTTACAGGGGCATATTAAATGAACTGGGGCAACTGCTGGAGAGATTCAAGGAACTGATAAGAGAAGGGCTGTGCTGGTTTCCAAGACTTATGCGTTGGAAAACTTCTGTCGGAGAAGTTGCCCCGATTTTTAAGGATACCGATAATGGATACAGTTATTTGCTGTATGGCTATATGAATGTTGAAACAAGGGAGCAATATTTAAAGGAAGACTTACAGAGTGAAATTATTGCGGAAATGCGTGTCAGAACTGTGGAACAGATGGATGCCAATATAGTGGCATTGGAGCGTGATTTGGCAGAGATTTTGAGACTGAGTGGGGAGCAGAGAAGATTGTGGGAAGCGTATGAAAAATAATTATAAAATCTATGTGTATAAATCTTTATTATTAAAGATTTATGTGTTAAAATAAAGAAAAAAGAATGGAGACAAATGATATGTCAGAACAAACTATACAAGATGGATTGTATTCAATACCAGTAAAACTGGATAAGTTTACTTGTAGAAGTCTTGGTGCAACAACCATCAAGGATTTAGTTAAGAACAAGGAGATTTCAGGTCTTAATATAAAAGAGTGCGAAGGAATAAAAGCTAATAAACCTGATGTATTGGTTTTGAATAGTGATAAGCAAATAGTTATTTTTATAGAGATGAAGGAACCAAATAAGTTAAGAACAGAACAGCAAAGACGACTTGCAAAATATCAAGAGTTAGGTGTTGCCCGCAAGACAAAAGCTAAGATATATATGCTTTCAGATGGTGATTTTTTTATGTGGATTAATCCAATTACAGGGGAATTGATTGTTGATGAAAATGATGAGCCTATTAGTAGAAAAATTAATCCCAAAGAATTATCAGCGGAACAAAATAGGGAGTTAGCAGAGTTTATTGATGATGTTTGTTATTGTATAAATGATACAAATAATAAAATAGTTCCTAAGGAATATGTTGATCCTACTCCGTTAGCACAAAGGACGGCAAGAATTTTACAAAATATGTCTTTATCATCTGCGAAAAATTCTCTTTATACGTTTGTGGAAATATTTACTTTTAAGTTTCTGTCAGATATTGGTGTTTTAAAAGGTATATATTCTTTTAGTGGTATTTACCAAATATATAAGGAGCAGAGCGCAAAAGATGCATTTCAGCAGTATCTAACAACAGTTAGAAAGAAGTTATTGGAATTGTTCCCTGCGAATCCTGAAGATGGGACTACTATTATTAATGGACGAATTTTTCATACTGAGACAGATGATATAGGAAATCCAATTATCCATGAAAGTTCTGCTGATTGTTTTGGAAAATTGCTGGATTGTTTTCAGGAATATGAAAAAGAATGTGGAAGATTTTTGTATATTAATAAAGATTTTAAGTCGAAACTCTTTGAAACTTTTATGAAAAATAGTACTGAAAAAGATGGTATGGGTCAGTTTTTTACTCCGCTTAAAGTGGTGCGTGAAATGGTACGAATGGTAGATGTTAAAGAAGGGATGAGAATATGCGATCCAGCATGTGGTGTTGGAAAATTTTTGTTAGAAGCTGCAGCAAAAGTACCCACGCCATTTTATTTTGAAAATGGTAAACTGAAATCGAAAATTGATTTAGTCGGAATGGAAAAGAAGATGGAAGATAACACATTTGATTTGACAACAATACTTGCAAAATCAAATATTCTAATACATTATTCCGATTTGTTTAAAAATAATTGTGATTCTGTAGATAAACTACAGATGTTATCAGAAGAATTGCTTAATAAGGTAATTAAATCTAGCCACACGACATTAGGTACATTAGAACATTTATCTTTAAATCAATATGATTTAATTTTAGCAAATCCACCATATTATCAGAGTGGTGCTATAAGTGAAGCTAGCAAGTCAGTTAAAATAGAAAATTCAGATAGTAAAGCATATACAACAGGTGGGAGAGGAATTGAAGCACTGTTTACAGAATGGATAGTAAAATCTTTGAAAAAAGGAGGCGTAGCAAATGTAATTTTGCCGGATGGAATATTTACAAATATTGGTAACGATAAATTAAAACAATTGATTTTAGATGATTGTTTCATAGATAGTATTATTTCATTGCCGGTGGGGACTTTTTTCAATACGCCTAAAAAGACATTTATTCTTACTATACATAAGCGTTCAGAAGCGGAAATAGGTGTGACACAACCTTATCCTATTTACACTTATTTATGTAGCAGTATAGGAGAAACTATGGACACATATCGATTTGATATAGAAAGTAACGACTTACATGATGCGGTTGAATTATATAATCTGTATCGAACAAATAGAGAGAATGAAATTGCGGTATCAGCTGTTAAAGATAATCCAAGAGCGAAACTTTTAAGCATTGATAATTTTGAAGCAAGTGAGAATTGGAATGTAGAGTTGCACTGGTCGGATGAAGAAAAAATTGCCCTAGGAATTAAGAAGAAAGATACGGTTATGTCCATTGATGAGTTTAGTGGATATATTTCAGAATTGATGAATGATATAAAGGGATATCAGGAGGCTATAGAATGTCTGAAATAATGTATAAGGAATTTTTATTAAAAGAAATATTTGAACCTCATCAAGGAAATGCCATTTATACCAAAAAGGCGATAATATCAAATGGTTGGGAGGGGAATGTACCAGTAATTTCATCAGATACAAATAACAATGGTATATTATGCTATATATCAAATGAATATGTGAAAAAAAAGGATTATATAGATTATCCATGTATTACATGGACAGTGGATGGACAGGCAGGAACTTTGAAAAGTAGATTTACACCATTTGTTCCGAATAATCATTGTGGATATTTAATTCCTAAACGAGAAGATTTGTATTTGCCGTATTTAGAAATCGTGATGCAACCCTTGTTTTACCAAACAGCTAAAAATTCATCAAATAAAAAGGTGGGAAATAACCAAATTGAGAATTTGTTGGTTAGAATCCCTGTAAATGAATTAGAAAATCCAGATATAAGTATACAAAAGCAGTTGGCAGACAAATATTTCCTTGTTCAAGAGCAAAAGCAAAATTTGTTAGAAAAAGTTAAAGAATTGTCAAAAATAACAGTTGCTTTACCTGAAGACGAAACTATTAAATGGGGTTACCCATTGGTAACAGATTTATTTTATCCTAAAGGTGGTAATGCTGAATATACAAAAGTGTGGGTTTCTGAAAATCAAGGGAACATACCTCTGTATTCGGGTACAACTACTGGTGAATATGCCAAAATAGATAAGGCTGATTACAACGGAGAATATTTAACATGGTGCATAGATGGTCTTGCTGGTTATATTATGTATCACAATGAAGCTTTTAGTTTGACATGCCATAGGGGCGTTTTGCTTCCTACAGAAAAATGTGTTAATGTTGATTTACGTTATATAAAATTTGTTTTAGAACCTATATTCAGAAGCCGAAAAAAGGGGAGAGAAGGGGACATGGGAAAGAATGAATATACTTCATTAAAGCCAATAGCGATTAAGCGTATGAAAGATGTTATTCCAATTCCCGTGAGAGAAGACGGTACATATGATATTGATAAGCAAAGAGAACTAGCAGATAAATATGAACAGATTGCGGAAATAAAACAAAATCTCATAAATAGAATAATGGAACTAACGGAGATTGTTGTTATTTAGGAGAAAAATTAACTATGGCAAGAGAAAAAAAGAATGGAAAACATATAAATATGTATATTGAAAGAGAAATTTTGGAACAGTTGGACAGATATTGTGAAGCGGTTGGACAGACCAAGACAACTGCAATCGAAAGAATTTTAAAGAGTTATTTAGATGAATGGGAAGAAGAGGCGAAATTAGTTCAAGATTAGATCCAGTTACTCTAAGATGGAAAGGAGGGCAGCTATATGGTGGAAAAAGAATATTTCGGCGAAGGGAAAAATATAGAATTTAAAAGAGAAGTACCACATAATCATGAAAAATTCCTTAAGGACATTATTGCATTTTCTAATAGTTCCGGAGGAAAGGTGATAATTGGCATAGAAGATGAAACTAATATTGTTTATGGCATTGGCGACCAAAATCCATTTAAGTTATCAGATAATATTTCTAATATGATTTCTGATGCGTGTACGCCACAGATAGATCCGGATATTACAATGAGAACCATTGAAGGGAAAACAATTTTGGAAGTTGATGTGACTCCGGGAAAATTCAGACCATATTACATTGCGAGTAAAGGTAAGGAAACAACTGCGTATATTAGGATAAATGGAACCAGCAGACCGGCAGATGCAAGAAAATTGAAGGAATTAGAAATTGAAGGGCAAAACATGTCCTATGATAAAATGCAGTGTATTGGAAAAGGATATGATGAAAAGAAAGCATTGCATTTATGTAAAGAAATGAAACGGATTGCACTTGAGGCGTGTAAGTCTGAGGATGAAAAGGCTGAAGTCAAGGATATGACTCTTGAGAAATTGGAAGATTTTGGGGTGCTATGCCGAGCCGGAAAGTCTTTTACTGTTACGAATGCTTTTGAACTTATGACGGATAATAAGAATAGAAATGCTAAGATTCAGTGCGCATTATTTAAAGGGATAACAAGGGATATTTTTATTGACCAAAAAGAATTTACAGGCCCTATTTATGAGCAGGTGGATGATGCGTATCATTTTGTATTACGACATATTAATTTAGGAGCAGAGATTGATGGCATATATAGAAGCGAGGAGTATGAATTGCCGACAAAGGCTATCAGAGAAATGGTGGCAAATGCAGTTGTGCATAGAAGTTACCTTGATGAAGCGTGCATTCAGGTATGTATTTTTGATGACAGAATAGAAGTGTTATCACCGGGGATGTTATATGGAGGTCTTGATGTAGAGACTGCCAAGATGGGTAAATCGAGATGTAGAAATGCTGCTATTGCGGAAGCATTTCATTATATGCACATCATTGAGTCTTGGGGAACAGGAATTCCAAGATTATATAATAGATGTGCGGAATATAATTTGCCGGAGCCGTTATTTGAAGAATTTGGTGATGGAATTAAAGTGATAATGTTTAGAAAAGTAAGCAGTAATCAAGAAAAAGTAGGCAATATTGTGAAAAATATAAGCAATGCTCTTGAAGAAGTAGGCAACACTGCTGAAAAAGTAATCAATGAGGGAAAAAAAGTAAGCAACACTTTTGATAAATATATGCCGTTATTCAGGGAAGCGGAGCTAACAGACAAGTTTATCAAAAACATTGAACAGGTATTTGCTTCGTGTGGTACAGGAGTTCCATTTGGACAGGCAAATGTTCAAGAATGGTTGAATTGTTCTAAATCAAAAGCAACAAATGTTATGAATGCGATGAAAGCAGCTAGAGTTATTAGGAAAGTGACTGGTTATGGTCCGGGAAGGTATGAGTTTATAGAGCTATAAATGGGATAATAATTTGTGACAATATAAGAATAACAAATCAGGGTGCTGCAATATGATTTGTTATGTTGGAATTATTATATTTGAGTTTATGAAAATAAACAAGAAATTATAGGTCAAAGATGTAATGGTTAATTATGAAAAAGTACAAATTGCAAATGATGGCAAGAAGTACAATGTTCTTACAAAAAATAGACACAATATTAAGTAAGGAGATGCCAAAATGGAAGGAATATATGAGAACGACAGCATAGATGTAAAAATTGGTAAATTGGAAGCAGAAGAGGCGGGGATTGATTATGAAATCGAAAATATGGAAAACGATGAAGAAGAGGAAAATGAACAGCCATTCGATGCTGAAAAAATCAGAGTAGACCAGCAAATGTTGTCAGTAAAGTATATGTTGGAATTAATGGATCAGGACTTAATTGAGTTAAATCCTGGTTATCAAAGAAGACGTGTGTGGAAAGATAATAAGAAAAAGTCTCTATTAATTGAATCGTTAATGTTGAGAATACCTATTCCAGCATTTTATTTTTATGAAAATGAGGATGGAAAATATCAGGTTATTGATGGGCAGCAGCGGTTGACAACAATTAGAGAATTCGTGAACGGTGAATTTCGACTAACGGGTTTGGAATATTTGGGAAAAGATTATAATAAGAGAAAATTTAAAGACTTAGATACGAAATATGTCCAAAGAATATATCGAACCCAAATAGCAGTTAATATCTTGGATGCCAGGTCTCCCAAAAATGTCATTTATGATATTTTTAGGCGCGTTAATACTGGTGGGGTGAATTTGAATCCGCAAGAGATGCGTAATGCTATTTGCAAACAGGAAGTGCGAGATTTCTTAATAAAGAGCACTAAAAATGAAAATTACCTTCTTGCCACGAGGGGAAGAGTTAAAGATGACAGGATGGATTCTCAGGAGCTTGTTCTTCGATTCTATGCGTTTTATAAGGCGTACGATTACGAGAAAAATGTTTTGCATTATGATTATCCAAATATTGCAACAATGCTTGATGACGCAATTGAAGATTTGAATAAAATGCAGCCGAGTATGAGAGAAGAATTATATAAAAAATTCGATTTAGCAATGAGAAGAACTTATGATGCTTTTGGAGAATATGCTTTTTCTAAAGTTCAAAAAGATGGCAGAACTGTGAAAAGAAATATGGATTATATTAACAAGTCATTATTTTCGTCGTTTTCTGTTTTATTACTTAATCACAGTTATGATGATATCAATATAAAGTCAAAAAAGGAGAAATTATTGTTAGGATTGGCAGATGCTTTGGCAGATCATTATTATACAAATTCGATTACAATTGGAACAGGAGACAAAAGAAATGTATATACAAACTTTGAGTTTTCAAGAAAGGTGTTAGAACAATGTCTTGTATAAAAATAGAAAAAATGATATTAAAAAATTTTAAGTGTCATAATAATTTTGAAACTGACATAAAACAATTAAATATATTAACAGGAAGTAATGCATCAGGAAAGTCAAGTTTTGTTCAGGCATTACTGTTAGCATTTAAAAGTTGGGAAGAGTGTGAGAAAAAAAAGATAGGTACAAATAAAATTTATGGTATGAATTTGGGAATACCATTGAATATTGTTTCAGAGGATTTAGAACAAAAAAATATTGAAATACAAATATTTATAAATGGAAATGAAAATAGAGTTGTGTTAGGGCTCCCAGATGATAATGATGAGTTGTGCTTTGATATTTGTAATTGCGATGAAATTATGGAAGTTAAAGAACAAGAATGTAATTTAAGTAAAATGCATCTTTTCTTTTTAAATGCGGAGCGTAAAGGACCAAGAATTGTATCGCATATTAATGATATCATACCATTTTCTGTAGGAAATACAGGAGAAAATACAAGCTATATACTTAGTGAAATGGATAAGTTTCAAAAAATTAACTCTGGATTTCAGTTGCCTAATGATTTGAAAATATCTGAGATTGACAGATTCTCTGCTAATTGTGAAGCATGGTTAAATGTAATTATCCCTGATACTAAAATCAGATATAGCGTTGATATAGAGAAGAACATTACTACGTTAATGTTGCAGAATCAGGGAGAATTTCACCTACCGGTAGCTACAGGATTTGGTATTACATATGTATTACCGATTATTGTTCAGGCACTGGTCGCAAGTATGATTGAGAATTCTGTGCTTGTTGTAGAAAATCCAGAAGCACATCTACATCCATTGAGTCAATCCAGACTAGGAAAGTTTTTGGCATTGATAGCAGTAAATGGTGTACAGGTAGTTATAGAAACACATAGCGAACATATTGTGGATGGTTGTAGAATTCAAACTGCTAAAGAGAGGCAATGTGAAAATATGAAAATATTGTTTTTTGAGAAAAAAGATAATAACAGCATTTGCCATGATATAGATGTGCAAGATAATGGTGAGCTTGAAGAATGGCCTAAGGGTTTTTTTGATCAAAAGCGTGCAGATTTGCGTGAGTTACTGGAGATGAGGAGATGTGGAGAATAGATTTTTATTTGTTGCCTTCGAGCAGTTATCATGACATTGATGAATATGAGGCATTTGAGTTTGGGGAGAAAGTAGCATATTTATGCAATAATGAAAAAATGTACGTCCCAGATGAATTTTATGGTATATCCGATAAAAACGGAATAACAGCTATGGATTACCTATATGGAAAAGCACAAAGTGATATATCAGATTATCTAATGGAAGTAATTTCAAAACAAAAGACCAGTTCTGATACGTATTTTGAAATTAAGAATAAGGCAGAGTATGGATATTTACCTATAACTCAAAAGGATTTACCTGATAATTCAAAACATTTGTGTGTTATGAACATAAAAAATGTGGAAGAAGATAAATGCTTGAAGGTTAACGATGTGATAAAGATAAAGCGTTTTTATATAAAAAGGGTAGTTGACTATAAAATATACGCGGATAGAGTGAGGGAATGCTTTCCTAATATTATTTTTCATGATGATGCATTCGAACATGTGGAGAAATTGGGAAAATGCGTTGATATTGTAGAGGAATTGACAAGACATTTGACAGTTTTAAATGACAATGGTAAGAAATTGTATGATTATCATAATAAAAATGAAAAAGATACATTAGCTGAGCTTAAATCAGGATATGATATCATATGTTCTGGAAAAGGTTCAAACGAAGAGAAGAGTTACAATAAAGAAATTATTTATAATGACAAGAAATTTCAATTGACATGCAATCCGCATACTAAACTGTATAATAAAAGAACAGATCAACGTATTTATTTTTGCTGGGGACGTGATGAGATTGAAAATCATAGAATTATTGTCGTTCGTATAGGTGATCATTGGGATGAATAGCTAAAAGAAATACAATATGATAAATATAAGGAAGGATGTGTAGTGCTTTTATAACAATTAATGTTTGTTATAAAAAATGATTTGGTGTTTGCAAAATTCCATTATTAGAGTCATAATATTGTCAGGTACATTGATACCCATTTGTGATACCTGAATGATACCTGAAATTTTGAAAAATGAAAATATTTAAGAGAAATAGACGAAAAGACGCTATTTCTGAAAGCTAAAAATCCTTATAAGCAGATGAAATAATATGATTAGCAGGGAGTTTGAATAGTATCCACAAGTCTTGGAAACCGCTAAATAAGCGGTTTCTGAGGCTTTTCTTTTTGCTCTGCTACTATTTTGCTACTAATCGCAACTACTCTCACTTGCTCAGTTTCACATCGTTTTTGATAGCAAATTATAGGATTATGTATTGTGCAGACGAATCTGCATGATTATTCCGAGACTCTTTGAGCCACCTGTCCGGACTTTGAGAGCCACCATTCCGGAGATTGGGAGCCACATATTCCGGTAATTCAGAGCCATTTTGCAAGGCTCTGTTA
>NZ_JBQHSG010000043.1:0-11072 GCF_052066375.1 Bariatricus sp. HCP28S3_A7 | reverse complement strand
CAGTAGTTGCCGCATAAGCCTGTCGGTTAAGTTCAAAATCAACCTTTTTGCACTAGATAGGGGTAGTTTGCGCTTTTTTGGCTATTCTGAAGGTTTTGTTTCATAGTAAAGTACACGTCTGGTCAATCCCGAAATATTTCCTAAATTTGGCTGACATCTTTTCATAATATGGTCATTTTTCACAATTTTATGCACAAACACCTCTTTTTAATGCATTTTATCCATGTTCACAATTTGTTCATTTATCTTTCAAAATTCTTTCATTTGTTAATCATTCTTTCTTCACATCTCTTCTGTATACTAAAACCATCAAATAAATGAAATGCATAAAGACGATAAGAAGTAATCATACTATTGAGATAAACTTTTTCATAATACATGCCGGGAACTGCGTAAGCGGTTACCCGGCATCCTCCCTTTTTCAGGCCTTTATTCACTTCCTTTTTTTCCAAAACAGCAGTAATAGTATTCCGCCCATCATAACGAAGCAAGCAGCAAAGATTCCTGTTGATTCATTCTTCCGCATTCCATCTTCAATTTTCTCTTCATCCGATTTCTTTCTTTCCAATGCTTTCTTTATCGGCCATACTACATCCTTAAACGAATTTTCCTGCTTCATAATCTCCAGATTGACCGTTCTTTGGATATAATTTCCGGCAATATCCTGTGCTTCAATCACAATTTCATATGTTTTTTCTGCACAGAGTCCAAGCTGTACATTTTTATGTGATGTAAGCATCTGCGATTTTCCATTGATCATGACGTTCTGAATCCAATCCCTGTATTTCTCCGGATAAATCTCTATTTTGATGCTTTGATCAAATTGGCTTCCGCTTTCAATTTCTTCCTTTGTATCGGCATTTCTAATGATAATTCTGGGCGAAGTCCGGTCAATTTCAAATTCTGCACATTCTTCTGCTTCATTCCCGGCTGCATCCACCGCTTTGATTACAAATCTGTGGATTCCTTCCCGCCAAATCCGTTCTCCCGAATGATACAACATTCCATCCAATTCCATTTTGCAGGTATATGTTGTGAAATCCAGTATTTGCGACTTTTCGTCAAAGCTCCAGACAAATTCTTTCATACATTTTCCATCAATATCAGACAAAACCGGAAGTTCCGGCGGCGTACTGTCAACTGCAAATGTCCTCCGCATCGAATTGGTATTCCCTGCCATATCAACAGCTTCTATCTGAATTATGTAAATTCCTTCCTTCTCACAAAGCAGCTCTGCTTCCATTCCCTCTTTTTCATTCCAGTTGTCCACCTGAAGGGTTTCTTTCTCTCCTGCGGGATTTTCTCTTTCTACATATGCTGTGAGCTTTTGCATCAGATTTTCCTCACATGCTTGAAATTTTAATGTAACTGGGCGATCAGAGACTGCATAATTTTCCACTCCTTCGAGCCGAAGCAGCGGAGCGTGAGTGTCAATCCGTATTTCAAAAGAAACTGCATTTTTATTTCCGGCAAAATCCTCCGCTTCGGCAGTAACAACAATGCCTTTTCCCTGTTTTGCCTCCTCTCTTACTTGAAAATTCAGGTGCTCTTTATCGTCGGAAATATATTTCTTTCCGTTTGCACTTCCTTCAAAATCAGCCACCTTGCTAAAATCATCGCCGCACTGCATCTCCACTGCAACCGATGTCAGATACCATATCCCGGTTTTCACGGGCTTAATGATCCGAATCTTCGGAGGGATTGAATCTACCTTCCACTCCCATACTTTCTTCCAGCTTTCCAAATCTTCTTCCGGATTCTGGGGTTCATTCGGACTTTCTCCATTCATAGTCGTATCGGTTTCTTCTTCATTTTCTGTATCGCACTCAGATTCCTGTTTGAAAGTTTCTTCTGTCTTCAGATCATATGAATATTCATCCGCTTCTCCCATCCCCGGTTTTTCCTCTTCTTTTCTGTCCGGATCAGCTTCTTCCTTCTCAGCTTCGTCTCCTCTCTCTTCTCTGATCAGTTCCGTTTCCAGTTTATAAACGCCGTCACCCGATTCTATATTCCAGACTTTTTCCTTGTTTTCCAGATTCAATTCGCCTTCTTCGATTGTCCCGTCCGCATAATAGAACTTGTATTTTGTCACGAACCCTTCATCCTGATGGAGAATCCGTATTTTCGGTAATTTGTGATAATATCCATTCTTTCCGTCCGGCTCATCATATTGAACCTGATAGCCTTTTATCACCGGAGTTTCTCCCGGAAGCTCCTCTTTTTCATTTTCCAATATGCCTGCATACACATATTGGCTTACGAACGCCATAGCCACGATTAGGAAAGCCATTCCTGCCTTTATTTTCCCACCCATACTTCTTCTCCTTTCATTGTAATTTCGTATTGTTTCTGCAATTTTTGAAATTCTATATTTGTCGTCAGATTCGGCAGGGTATCCACCGCTTTTTTTACAAGTTGGGCACATACCTGACGCTCGATTCCCGCATCTTTCAGATGCTTTTCCAGATATGCCAGCCATAATTTTTCAGAGTCGGGAATACGTTCCATGGACTCGCGGCATATCGCCCAGGATTGTTCCAGATTTCCTTCTTCCTCATAGAGTTTTTCCAAACGCAGGTAAATTTCTTCCAATCCTTCCCTGCTGTCTTCCAACTCTTTCACCCTCTCATATTCTGCAGCTGCTTTTTCGTTTTCTCCTTCCGTTTCATACGCTTTTGCCAGATACTTTCTGAGTGTTTTTTCCTGCTCACGATTTGTTTCATTCCACAGAACTTCCTGTTCCATTTCTTCTCCCAACCGCATGGCTTCGTCCCAGGCTTCCTGTGTCCCCAGCATCCCATATGTCATCATAAAAGGAATTTTATACCAGTATTCTTTTCCTCTGATCCACACTCCGTTTTCTTGTTCTTTCAATAATTTTCTTCCCGTTTCCAATGTATCTGCCAATTCATTTTTCACAAAATTCTCCGATCCGCCTTTTTGTATATATTCAAAAATCGTCAGATATATCCCGGCAAATGGCAGCTGTTCCGAAGCTTTTTCGAGACATTTTCTCCCTTGTTCAAAATTATTCATCTCGACACAATATATAATGCCAAGTTCAAGGTAAGCTCTTCCCTCCTCTTCCGTGTCCTTCTCCTGATCCATCGTAATATTCTTCTCTGATGGACTGTCCTCTTTTTCCCCGGACGCAGCTTCCGAGTTCACCATTTTCTGCTGCTCCTTTTCCCAAATCACTCCTGCGGTCACCAGTATGACAAGTGCGGCACACACGAAGGCTTTCCGCCTTATCCCTCTTCCATTTCTCTTTCTTTGCGTCGTATTCTCTCTCTTTCCTGTATTTCCAAATGGAGCAAGCATCCGCAGATCGGTCTGTATTTCTGCCATCATACGGATTCCGTCCTTTTTCCCGGAAAGACATTTTTCAATTATTTTTCTTATCAGACGTTTTTCACGCCTGGTACACAGTTCTGTCAGATGACATTTCTCCAGCATAAACTGATATGTTTTTCCAAGTCCGTAACAGTCATCTTCCAGCTCCGCATTCTGCGTCAATATATGCTCCTCTTTTACGAACAGCATCCGCACTTTTTTCTTCTGCATTCTGCGAATCTGATCTTCATTTCCCGGATCCATAATATCCAGAAGCATGATTTCGGAGTCTTCCCCGATAATCACAGCATATGGATTCACAAAGCCATATGCCTTTCCATTCTCCCATTTATAATACTGCTCCAGTCGCTGTGCGATCTCTGCCATCCAGTGCCACAGGCATTCTCTCGAAACAGGATACTCTTCCTTCACATATTGCATGATGGAAATCCCCTTCACGTAGTCACTGATCATATGGCAATAGCCATTTTGCTCCAGAAACCGGAACACTGCATATTCCGATCTTTCTGCCACGATATCCCTCCCGCTTTCTATTATTTTCGCTTTGGATTCTTACCTGAAATTAAAATTGAAATACTGTTACTTAGAAGTTCTCATGAAATAGAGAATTGAATTAGAGTGATTCATATATTAACCGCTTTCCTTGGAATTTGCAACAGAAAAATGAAGGTAATGTTTCACAAAATTTCTGTCCTATTTTGTCGAGAAAGATCCCTTTCACCTATTTATCTTCCCTTAGCTACGCCGTTTTTCTGCTTTGTGAAATCTGCTGCCCGCACCCAAATCAAGCAAAAATTCTTCTTACTGACCCAGAGAAAAAAGACGTACCCAAATGGATACGTCTTTCATATAATTATTTCAAAAAATCAACGTGTCAGTGCACTAACCCATTAAATGCCCCGGTTTGTAAAGGTGTCTCGGAATACCATCAACCATAACCGGAGAAACATCTCCCTGGATCAGAGGTCTTACATAAGTAACGAAATCTTCTGTTACGTAGGTTCCCTCTTCGTTTACCCATTCTCTCGGTACCAGACGTTCGTCGTTGGCAATCTTATGCACATCTTTCACCTCTGTTCCACACTGATACGGATCGTCAGAATGACGTACCAGTACAACCATCTTTCCGCTGTCGCCTTCGTCAGCAGCCTTAACTGCGGCACCACCTACCTGATAAGCTTCCAGAATATCTACACGGGAACTGCAGTGAGATGCTGAACGCTGCAGCGTGCTGAGCTCAATTGCACGAGTCTTACATCCGACCTCTGCTGCTACATAATTTGCCAGATAGGATGCGGTTCCTGTCAGCTGTTTGTGACCAAATGCATCAACGAAATCAGCACTCTGTCCTAATTCGCATACATAGCGTCCATCTGCAAGTTTGATTCCTTCTGATACAGCTACTACAACAGATGTCTTTGTCTCCAGAAGTTTGTGGATACGAGCCATAAAATCGTCCAGATCGAATGTTAATTCCGGAAGATAGATCATATCCGGTCCCTGACAGTCTTCCCCCTGTGCAAGTGCAGCGGCTCCTGTCAACCATCCTGCGTTACGTCCCATGATCTCAACGATCGTAACAAGTCCCTTGCTGTATTCCAGGCAGAAACTGTCGCGAATGATCTCTTTTACAGATGTTCCGATGTATTTTGCGGCACTTCCGAATCCCGGTGTATGGTCTGTCAGAGCGAGATCATTGTCAATGGTCTTCGGGCAGCCGATGAATTTCTGCGGATGTCCTTTGATAATCGCATAATCAGACAGTTTCTTGATCGTATCCATGGAATCATTTCCACCGATATAAATAAATGCTTCAATATCCAGCTTGTACAAGATTTCAAAAATCTTGTCATATAAAGCCATATTCTCATGAATTTCCGGCAATTTGTAACGGCATGACCCAAGATATGCAGCCGGTGTTCTCTTTAAAAGTTCAGCATCAAGTTCGTTTGTAATATGTTCAGAAAGATCAATATATTTCTCCTCTAATAATCCCTGGATACCATGAAGCATACCATAAACCTTATTCGCTCCACGGTCTTTTGCTGTACGGTAAACACCCGCCAGACTTGAGTTGATTGCTGCAGTAGGCCCCCCTGACTGTCCTACGATTACATTTCCTTTCATAAATAGCTACCTCCGTTTAGTATACATTTACTGTCAATATCCCTATTTTAGTGCATTGTGACGATTTTGTCCAGCGAAAACGTTATAATTTTGACAGTTTATCGAATTTATTTGCATTTCTGTCGAAATTTATGCTATGCTATGATCGTATAAAACGCCGTCAGGCAATCACCAGACAATACCGAAAGGAGAATGAATGTAACTATGTCAGAACAACATTACGTCCGGCATGAAATTGATCCGATATATGATTCAAATTCCCGGATCCTGATTCTTGGGAGTTTTCCTTCCGTCAAATCCCGTGAAAGCAACTTTTTCTACGGACATCCCCAGAATCGTTTCTGGCGATTACTCTCTGCTCTTTTTGAATGCCCGCTTCCACAAACAACAGAAGAGAAAAAAGTTCTTCTGCTTTCCAACCGAATTGCGATCTGGGATGTGATCGCCTCCTGTGAGATTACCGGTTCTTCTGACAGCAGCATTAGAAATGTCGTTCCGGCTGATCTGTGTCGCATAACCGACACTTCGCCTATCGAAAAAATCTTTACAAACGGTGGTACTGCAGATAAACTCTACCGGAAATACTGCCGTCCTCAGACACAGATGGATGCCATCCGGCTGCCTTCCACCAGCCCGGCAAATGCGGCATGGTCATTTGAGCGCCTGCTCACAGAATGGAAACAAATCCGGATCCAGTAACAGCGGCACAAATAGCAATAAATTTTTTGATTAATTTTTTTATTTTTTCGCTTGACAATCTGTATTTCCTGATATATAATATGTTTTGTTGTGAAGCAGTGATGTTTTACAAGGATGTGCGCTTAGCTCAGCTGGATAGAGCGTTTGGCTACGGACCAAAAGGTCGGGGGTTCGAATCCTCTAGCGCACGTTATTCAATCCCTTACAGTAATGTAAGGGATTTTTTGTTATCCTGCAGTTATGACTCGGCCACGTCGGAAAGTTCAATTGTAATTTCCTTGTAAATGTGATATTCTTTTATATAATACAGTCGTCCATGATTTATTGATAGGAGAAATAACTATGAAAATACAAGAATCTGCTGAAAATTACCTGGAAACCATCCTGATCATTGGAAATCGTCAGGGCTATGTCCGCTCCATCGACATTGCAAATGAACTCGGTTTTTCCAAGCCAAGTGTCAGTGTCGCCATGAAGAATCTTCGGCTGAATGGATATATTATCGTTGATGCAAATGGACATATCACTTTATCAGATACAGGACGGGAAGTGGCCGAAACGATCTATGAACGCCACACGCTACTGACAAGCTGGCTCGTTAGCCTTGGGGTGGATGAGAAGATTGCAGCCGAGGATGCCTGCCGTATGGAACACGTAATCAGCGCTCCCAGTTTTGATGCTATCAGAAAGCATGTCCAAAATCACCAGAAGAAATAAATACTGCGCAGATTCAATCTGCGCAGATATATGGTGCAATTTCTTTTACAAGTTCACCCGCACGCGGTGAATAAATACGAAGTTTAGCTTTTTTCCCAAGTCCCATTCCCAAAACGCACAACACGGATTTCGCGTCAATTGCAAAAGATCCAAGATCCATTCTTATATCACCAAAATATTTGGAGACTTTCGCCGTAAAATCAACTGCGTCTTGTTCAGTCTGAAGAAAAACACTTTGTTCAATCATCCTATGCGCCTCCATTCATAAAAAAGTATAAAAAGCAACAGAACCATTCAGCTCCATTGCTTTTCAAGAATTATATCACCTTTTTTCGACAGATACAAGAAAATAGTTTTTAAGATTTTGTAAAGTTTTTATTTCAAAAATCCATTTACGATTTCTTCTTCTGCCTCTTTTTCTGTGAGCCCCAGAGTCATCAGCTTGATGATCTGTTCCCCTGCTATTTTACCGATCGCTGCCTCATGGATCAAGGCTGCATCCGGATTATTTGCAGTAATCTCTGGAATCGCACTGATATTTGCATTGTCCATGATAATAGCGTCACATTCTGTATGACCGCTGCATTTTGCGTTGCCGTTGATCACGGATTTGAATATCTGAACCGAATTATCTCTTGCAACCGCACGGGAAATGATATTCGCGCCGGAATCCACTCCGTTCAGATCTACATCGAATTTACTCTCCGCCCTCTGATTTCCATGCGTCATCAGTCTCTCTGTGACAACCAGTTTTGCGCCTTTTTTAAGACTTGCCTTCGTCGTGCGAACCGTAGAATCTACACCTTTGATCTGGACCATTTCCATTTCCATCTCACTGTTTTCACCGAGATCCACTTCCGTCTGCGGATTCATGATTCGCTCGCCTTTGCCGTCTCCGCTTCCATAGTGTTTCTCTACATATTTCACATGTGCATTCTTTCCGACAAAGAAACGATGGATTCCGTCATGGCGGCTGGCTGCATCTCCGCCGTTATGGATTCCACAGCCCGCGACAATCACAACATCGCAGTCATCCCCGATATAAAAATCATTATAAACCATTTCCTCAAGTCCGCTCTGACTGAGAAGCACAGGAATGTGTACGCTCTCTTTCTTCGTTCCGGCCTTGATCTTAATATCGATGCCGGAAACATCCGTTTTCGAAACAATATCAATATTGGCTGTCGTATTTCTGGCTGCACTCTCACCGTTAGCGCGAATATTGTATGCCCCTGCCGGGATTTCATGAAGCCCGGCTACAGCTTCCAAGAGTTCTTTCTGTATGCTGTCCATGCCTTATCTCCTCCCACTACATACGTTGACTGCGCTGGAGCTTCCCAGAAGCTTCGGCAGAATCTCTTCTTTAACTCCATGATCTGTCACTTCACCGTCGCCGATGACCAGGATCTCATCTGCAATATTCAGAATTCTCTCCTGATGTGAAATAATCAGAATCGAACCGTGAATCTCCCGGTGCATCTTTTCAAATACCTGGATCAGGTTCTGAAAACTCCAGAGATCGATACCCGCTTCCGGTTCATCAAATACCGATAATTTGGTCCCCCTTGCAAGAACGGTTGCAATCTCGATTCTTTTCAGCTCTCCTCCGGAAAGACTTGCATTCACTTCACGATTGATATAATCTTTCGCGCAAAGCCCAACCTGCGATAAATACTCACAGGCGCCGCTGATGGAAATCTCCTCCCCTTTTGCAAGCCGGATCAGATCCAGAACCGTAATCCCCTTAAATCGTACCGGCTGCTGAAATGCATAACTGATTCCCAGTCTCGCCCGCTCTGTTATACTCATTTCCGTAATATCCTGCCCATCCCAAAGGATCTGACCTGACGTCGGCTTCTGAATTCCTGCAATCAGCTTCGCAAGTGTAGATTTACCTCCCCCGTTCGGCCCGGTAATAACCGTAAATTTCCCATCAGGAATCACAAAACTGATATCCTTTATTATCTCTTTATCCACACCGTCCTCCGGCACTTCAAAAGATATGTGCTTTAATTCTAACATGGTATTTCCTCCGTTTTTAATATCGCATGTTCACACATTCCCCTGCTGTCGCTGACCGCTCGCCTTTCGGTCATAACAACCGATTCCATGCTGTGCTAGTCATCATCGTACCAATAATTTCCGGATTTTACAAGCTTTATTAGCATTTCTGCCACTATGTGCGTAAAAAAATCCATTCGAAAACCGTTTTACCCAAGTGCAACATCCAAAATCATCATCAATACAAATCCGATTGCAAAACCTACCGTTGCGATATTCGAATGTTCTCCCTCCGATGCCTCCGGAATCAACTCTTCTACTACTACATACAGCATTGCTCCCGCCGCAAAGGCCAAAAGATACGGAAGAACCGGTTCAATATATGAAGCCAGCCAGATTGTCAGCAGAGCACCCAAAGGTTCCACGATTCCTGACGCAGCTCCATAGAGGAACGCCTTACCGCGGCTGATTCCCGTACCTTTCAGCGGCATGGAAATAATGGCACCCTCCGGGAAATTCTGGATTGCAATCCCGATTGCAAGTGCAAATGCTCCCGCCAGCGTGATCCCGGCACTTCCCTCCAGCATCCCGGCAAACACAACACCAACCGCCATACCTTCCGGAAAATTATGAAGTGTCACGGCAAAAATCAACATCATTGATTTCGAAAGACTACTGTGCGCCCCTTCCGGCTCATCACTTCCCAGATGCAAATGCGGTATCACCCGATCCATCAAAAGCAAAAATGCCATTCCCAGAAGCAATCCGACCGCCGCCGGAATGAACGCAAGTTTTCCCATTTCTTCTGACATATTCATGGCAGGAATCAGAAGCGACCACACCGAAGCGGCCACCATCACACCCGACGCAAATCCCAGCAGAATCTTCTGCAAAAGCGGCTTCATTTCATGTTTCAAGAAAAATACACAGGCAGATCCCAGCGCCGTACCAACAAACGGGATCATAATTCCTATCAATAAGTTCATAACTTTTTTCCTCCATCTTTTTACGTCACTCAAAGATGCCGGGAGTGAGAACTTCTCACCCTGACAACATTCTATGATTATACCACAGAAATGATGAATGGGGAATAATGGCTTGCGTTATCTTATTGCTCTTTACATATCTGATTATAAAAGATTTACAAGCCTTCCTACCCGTGATAAAATACATTCGTATACCAGTCACTATTCACCAGATATATATTTCTTGGAGTACAATATGAAAATCGAAGGAAATGAAACAGAAATAAAAGCAATGCAAGAATTTCACAAAGGGAACCGTGCAGAAGGTCTTCGGATTCAAGAAGAATTTGCCAGTGCATTCCGGGAAGAATACAAAAATAAAGATCACTGCCCTTGTAAAAAAGCATGCAGATATCACGGAAATTGTAAAGAGTGCGTTGCGATCCATCGGGCTCATCAGGAACACGTTCCTAACTGTATGCGGCCTATTATCAATGCAAAGATCAAACTCTTATCCGAGCTCACCGAACATACGATTGCTGATGAAATCGAAGCGCCACATGAGATTTTAAGAAAAGAATTCCAAAGATAAGGAGAACATACCATGTTTTTAAATGAAGATACCACTTACAATGATATTCGTGAACGATCACTTTTACAGTGGCTTGATGAAATGGAACGCCACGAGGACGTGGCTGTCCGAGGCGGCGTGAAGCTCTGCCGGGAATACATCCAGTATCTCAAGCAGAAAAATGTAAAGCTGGAAGAAGAAAATGAACTCAAAAGTACCTATCTGAAAAAATATTCCAAAAGGAACCTCTAAGATATTTGAATCGTCTCGATTTTCTTTACGAATAAGATTTCTCCATCAATTTGTGCTACAAAGGTTTAAGTAAATAAACAGAAAGGCGGCATTCCTTTGATGGAAAGCAACAACGAAATTATAAAATTGATTGAGGAATTTAAAAGTTGTCAAAATGTATTGATTGCTCTCGGTGATGAAACCCGGCAGCATCTTATGCTGGAAATGATGAAAATGGAACACGAAAAAGATTATGGAAGCGCAGCCGGACAGCACCGTCTGCATTATAATAACACTGGGTAGTGTCAAGTAATCTATGAAAAACTGGGCCGAAAAAAACAGGCTCAAACGAACCTTGAAAATTGCAAATATATAAGACGGAAGGCCCTCCGGGGGCTCAGGGCGCT
>NZ_JBQHSG010000042.1:0-12862 GCF_052066375.1 Bariatricus sp. HCP28S3_A7 | reverse complement strand
AGCAACAAAACACTACACAATCAAGATAAACATACGATAACTTATCAACAATCAACTAAATACGAGCGGCCGTTCTGCTCCGCATAGCGGCCGTTGAAAAACGCATTTGCGACCGCCAGAGGGCGCAAACTGCACAAAAAAACAGGTAGTATTTGACACTACCTAAAAAAGAATGTAAAAAGTCAAAAATAAGATAATTAAAAAAGACATTTTAAGAAAGCAGTGATATATCATGAAAAACAACATTATTAAAATAATTTTTTTATTATTATTACTTTCCATAATACCAGGGTGTTCGAAGGAGGATGATAATACCGTAAGTGAAGCGGCAGAAAAAGTTGTGGATGCGATGTTTACAGCACCAAATCCAAAACTGTTCACCAGCGAAACCGCAACTGTCATAGGAGAAGGAATAAGTGAAAAGGAGCAGTCGGAACAGAAAGAAGAAATAGAAAAAAATTGGGAAGACTTATTGGGAAAGTACTTTGAAATGGGCAGATTAGAATATTTTATTTCAACGTATGGACAACAATTCTTATTTGAGGCAGATAGTGAAGAAAAAGAAATATATGTTAAAGAAATTGAGTTAGTAGATCAAACAGATACTTCTGAAACTGTGCTTGTAAAATATATGGATGGAGAGAAAGAAAAAGAAGAAAAAATTTATTTTCAATATGATCAGGATGGACTGATTCGGGATGTATATCCGCTTAGAAATTAGTTTGTGTTGATGGAGGGAAGAATCCTCTGAAATGGAAAAAGGTAAAAACTTTCTGTTTCAGAGGATTTGATTTTTTAGAGGGTAAATCTATTATTTTTATGATATACTGTAGCTATATATTCTACAAAAGTGAGAAAAAATGAAAATAAAAGAAATATTCGGCAAATGGGACGAAACAATTATATGGTCTTGCCTACAGGAAATCATGGGAGAAATCTATACCAATCCTCCGGAAAATGATGCGGCACTGGCAATATTAGGAGATTTTGCATTCTACGCCGGAAAACCGGATGAAAAATTACTTCGATTAAAACCAAAAAACTGCAATCAGGATTTTATCATCATGGTTCCGCAGAATGAAAAATGGGCAGAACTGATTGAGAAATGTTATGGAAAAAACGCCAGGAAAGTTACAAGATATGCAATCAAAAAAGAGAAGGATATTTTTGATAAAAGTAAATTGGAACAAGCGATATTGCAATTACCAGAGGAATATGAATTGAAGTTGTTAGAACAAGAAGAGTATGAATTATGCCGGAAAAATAAGTGGGCTAATGATCTGGTATCTCAGTTTCAAGATTATCCTGCATACAAGGAACTGGGGCTTGGAGTAGTCGCTCTAAAAGATGGTGAGCTGGTAGCCGGGGCCTCGTCTTATAGCAGATACAAGGATGGAATTGAAATTGAAATTGATACGAGGGAAGATCACAGAAGAAAAGGTCTGGCTTATGCATGTGGGGCAAAACTGATTCTGGAATGTTTGAAGAGAGGATTGTATCCCAGTTGGGATGCTCAGAATAAGTGGTCGGTAGGATTGGCTGAGAAACTGGGATATCATTTTAGCCATGAATATACGGCTTATGAAGTGAAATGGTAAGAGAACAAGCATAGTTTTTGGAGGAGAATGAAGATGAAATTAAAAAATATACTGATTGTTGTGAAAGATATTGAAAAATCGAAAGAATTCTATCACAAGTTGTTTGGTCTTGAAACGATCCTTGACAACGACGGAAATATGATTTTGACGGAGGGGTTAGTCCTTCAGGAAGAATCAATCTGGAAGAAATTCACGGGGAAAGATGTTATTCCGGAAAATAATGCGTGTGAATTATATTTCGAAGAGAAAAATATTGAAGCTTTTATTGAGAAACTCGAAAAATATGATCCGTCCGTAAAATATGTGAATCGATTAATGACACATTCATGGGGACAAAAGGTAATCCGGTTTTATGATCCGGATGGAAATCTGATCGAAGTTGGGACACCGATGTAAGACGTAAATATTTTTTCGAACCTAAAGTGACAAAATTGTCATCCACGAGTCATGGAGCAGTCATCTGACTTCGTTATACTAAGAATCAGAAAAAGAAAAATGACATTACATGACGAAGGAGGAGTATAAAATATGGAAATCTTAAGGGTAGAAAACCTGACAAAAGTATATGGCGAGGGAAGCAATCAGGTGAAAGCCTTGGACAATGTTTCCTTTACTGTGGACAAAGGCGAATTTGTCGCGGTCGTCGGTGCATCCGGATCCGGAAAATCAACGCTGATCCATTTGATCGGCGGTGTGGACAAACCGGACGGCGGAAAGGTTATCGTAGGCGGAACGGATGTTTATGCGCAGAAAGAAGAAGAACTTGCCATTTTCCGGCGCAGGCAGATCGGACTGATTTATCAGTTTTATAATCTGATTCCGGTTCTGACTGTGGAAGAAAATATGACACTTCCGGTTCTTATGGATGGAAGAAAGGTAAATGAAGAGCGCCTGGAAGAACTTCTGGACTTATTAAAACTGAAGAAAAGGAGGAAACATTTGCCGAATCAGCTTTCCGGTGGACAGCAGCAAAGAGTTTCGGTGGGAAGAGCGCTGATGAATGCGCCGACACTGGTTCTCGCTGACGAACCGACGGGCAATCTGGACTCTGAGAACAGCAAAGAAATCATGAAGCTTCTCAGATATTCGAACAGAACCTACGACCAGACATTGATCGTGATTACTCATGATGAAAATATTGCGCTGCAGGCAGACCGGATCATTTCGCTGGAAGATGGACGGATCGTGAGAGATGAGGTGATTCGGTAATGAACATTTTTGCAAAAATCACCTGTCAGACGATGAAACAGAATAAGATCCGGACGATTGTATCGATTATAGGTGTCATTCTGGCGACCTCCATGGTAACGGGAGTTCTCGTATTTGGAGGCAGCGTTCAGAATTATATGCTGGAGCGCGGAAAGCGGGAAAATGGAGAATGGCATCTTTACGAAGAAGCGCTTTCGAAAGAAGAATATGAAGAGACTGCAAAATATGATGATGTCAAGAAATGTGTTTCTATAAGGGAGCTGGGATATGGAGATGGTTCTTTTCTGAGGCAGAAAAACAGACAAAAGATAGCCAATTATCTGTATATGCAGACGATGAATCCGGAAGCCGCAGAGCTTCTGGGAGTGAAGTTGTCGGAGGGGCGCTTGCCGGAAAATGAGAATGAAATCATCCTTCAGGAAGAAACGATTACCATGACTAGTACTCAGACCGGAGAACAGTATCGTGTGGTTGATGTAGGAGATACGATCACAGTTACGGTAGGCGACTGGATCATCGACGGAGAAAAGATAACCGGAAATCCTTGGATCGAATATCAGGAACAGGAGGATAAATACGAAAATTTTGCTCCGAAATATGAGAGAACCTATACGATCGTAGGTATCCTGGAGTCCTGGGGAAACAGCAATATGGGCGGCGGAGGTATGGACGCATTTACCGGGGAAATTCTTTCAAAGGAACATCAGGAAGAAGACAAAGAGGCGCCTTATAACACGTATGTACAGCTGAAAAATCCGCGAAATATCCAGAAATTTATCGAGACAAAAGGAAAAGGAACAAGCTGGAACTCAAATGAAGCAGTTTTAAAATGGATCGGAGCTTCCAGAAACAGTGCATACATGACATTTTTAGATGGTATCATGCAGATCTTGATCTTCATCATTGGAATCGGATCCATTTCACTGATCTATAATACATTTGCCATCTCGCTAAGAGAGAGAACTACACAATTTGGCATCTTGTCTTCAGTCGGCGCGACAAATAAGCAGCTGAAAAAAGCCATGTGGTACGAAGCAGCTTCGGTGGCGGTCATAGGAATTCCATTCGGTATCCTTGCCGGTGTAGGAGGAATCGCTGTAACACTTCACTATATTGGTCCGTGGCTTGGAGGATGGATTCACGGTGACGAAGAAACAATCAGGTTACATGTGTATCCATACATCATTCCAATGACGATTCTGATCGTATTTATTCTGGTATGCCTTTCCGTCTGGGGACCTGTCAGAAGAATACGTAAGATTACACCAATGCAGGCAATTCGCGCGACAAAAGATATAAAAATACGTTCCAAGAAAGTAAAAAGTCCGAAATATATTTTTAAACTGTTTGGAGTAGAAGGGATGCTTGCAGATAAAAATTACAAACGCGATCGGAAAAAATACAGAGCGACCGTATTTTCACTTACCATCAGCATTATCTTATTTGTGTCCGCGTCCCTGCTTTCAGAATATCTCATTTCAACCGGAGCATTTGTAATGAAAATGCCGGAATACGAGATCCTTTATACCAGTAGAGATTATAAAATGGATGAAATGGAAGAATTAGAAACAGAGAATAAAAAAATAGAACAAGTCTTAGACGAGATAGAAGGAGTAGAGCGATATCAGGAATATAAAGATCAATTTATTTATTTTGATGTAGAAGAGGCAAGAATCTGGTGCAATCTGATCTTTATCCCGGACGATGAATTTGTAAAATATACATATGGCAATAATCCGGTATATTACGATAAATATGTAAAATATGATACAGAAAAAGGAAAATATGTAGAAAAAGAATTCTTTGACGGAAAAGAAAATCTGACACTCCGATATTATAGAGAGCAAGTAATCCCAACAGAAAACGGAGAATATAACACAAAACTTTCCGAAGAAAAAGAAATCATTCTGAGTCATTCCATTGAAAATCTTCCGGATTATCTATTCGATTCTCAGGAAAGCGGATATGGAAATGTCATCATTCTGGTTCCGGAAAGCAGGATGGAAGAGTACCTGTTCAAGGATGATTTGTTTAATTCGGTTGAATCCAATATTGCAATCAAAGCAACACAGTACAATTCGGTCTATCAGGAACTGGAGAAAAAAATGACAAATGAAGAACTGTTGGAAAATGGTTATCTGTCATGTGCGGCGAAAGATTATGAAAAAGACAGAGGAATGCTTCTCTCTGTAAAGGTACTGACTTATGGATTTATTGTATTGATATCCCTGATCGCAGCAGCAAATGTGTTTAACACAATATCAACCAACGTTATGCTGAGAAAACGAGAATTTGCCATGCTTCAGTCTATGGGAATGTCCAGGAAGATGCTTCATAAAATGATGAATTATGAGTGCCTCATTTACGGATTCAAGTCCATCAGCTATGGAGTTATCGGATCGCTATTGATTAGTGTACTACTGTTTGGCAATATCGCCAGAAGTGCACAAATTCAGTTTGTATATCCATGGAAACCTTTGTTTGTCGCAATTATCTGGGTTATGATCGTAGTGTTCTGCAGTATGCTGTACAGTATACAGAAGATTAAGAAACAGAATGTGATAGAAGAACTGAAAAGAGAATAAAAGCATGTGGCTGGTTTAGAATATTTAAAATCTAAGCCAGCCATTTTAAATATTAAAACTCATGTATACCTGAATTATTTACCATATTATTTCAAAAACATATGAATCAATTTTTCATTAAGTGAGCTATAAGGCTGATACCGCATAGGAAGATCCAGCCATGTCTTTTTATCTACAATACTCTTATAATGTGAGAAGGTCCGGAATCCGTCCCGTCCGTGGTAAGATCCCATTCCGCTTTCTCCGAATCCACCAAATCCCATTTCACTGGTAGCAAGATGAATGATCGTATCGTTGATGCATCCTCCGCCAAATCCGCATTCGGAAGTTACTTTCCTGGCAACAGCTTTACTGTTGGTGAAAATGTACAGCGCGAGTGGGTGTGCCATAGAGTTGATTTTACGGATCGCTTCATCCAAAGAATCATATGTCAGAACCGGAAGAACCGGTCCGAAGATTTCTTCCTGCATAACAGCGTCTTCGAATGTTACGTGATCCATCAAAGTAGGTTCGATTTTTAATGTATCAGCGTCTGATCTGCCTCCGCAGACAACTTTTGACGGATCGATCAGTCCGCAGATCCGGTCAAAATGTTTCCGATTGATGATTTTTCCGTAGTGATCATTATGCAGAGCATCGGTTGTAAACTGCTTTTCAATCTGCAGTTTTATTTCTTCAATCAGGCGATCTTTGATTTCTTTGTCGCAGAAAATATAGTCCGGTGCCACGCAGGTCTGCCCGCAGTTCAGGTATTTTCCAAATACGATTCTTTTTGCGGCAAGCTTTAAGTTGGCGCTTTTTTCTACGATACAAGGACTTTTACCGCCAAGTTCCAGCGTAACCGGTGTGAGATGGGAAGAAGCACATTTCATGACTTCTTTGCCGACTGTCTGGCTTCCGGTGAAGAAAATGTAATCAAAGTGTTCATTCAGAAGGCAGGTATTTTCAGCTCGTCCTCCGGTCACTAACGCAACATATTCTTTGTCGAAGCATTCTTCAATCAGTTTTTTCATAATTTCGCTTGTGTTAGGGGAATAGGCGCTCGGTTTTACAACAGCGGTATTTCCGGCGGCGATGGCATCTACAAGAGGATCGATCGTCAATAAAAACGGATAATTCCAGGGACTCATGATCAGCACAACACCGTATGGAGACGGCTTCTTAAAACTGCGGGAATGAAAATGCGCGAGCGGAGTGAGAACAGTTTTCTCTTTGGAAAATTTGCGGATATGTTTCAACATATAGCTGATTTCACTCAAAACAAGCCCTGTTTCGCACATGTAGCTTTCAAATGCGCTCTTTCCCAAATCCTTTTTTATTGCATCGTTGATTTCGTTTTCATATTTCAAAATGCAGGACTGCAGCTTTTTCAAAGCCTGCATTCTGTAATCTACATCGAGTACAGCTCCGGTGTAGAAAAATTTACGCTGTGTTTCAACGATTTCTCTGATTTCATGTTCCGTCATGAAAATTCTCCTTCCTACTGTTCAGATTGTTGCATCAATTGATAATAAAATGTTTCAAGTTCTTTGGCGTCCATCAGTACCGGAACCGGATAAAGTGGATTTGCCTCCTTATCGGCATAGTGAGCGAGCTTTGGAATATCTTCCTCCCGAATCGATTCAATGGTATCTCCGATTTCAAATCGCTTTTTCATTTCTTTGACTGCAAGAATAAATGTTTTCGCAGCTGTTTCATGTGGTGTATTTTTATCTGCCAGTCCGGCAGCGATTGCGAGTTTGTGGAGCTTTTTGTAAATCGTGGAACCATAAGCTTCCAAAACAAGCGGAAGAATCACTGCATTTGCCAGTCCGTGCGGAACATTGTATTCCCCACCAAGAGAATGAGCAACAGAATGAACATAACCTACATAGGATTTTGTAAATGCACATCCGGCATAGAAAGAAGCATGCAACATTTTCTTACGGGCCTCCTCATTTTTACCATCTGTATAAACCGTATCAATATTTTTAAAAATCAATTCGACTGCTTTCAGAGCATCTTTGCGGGTTCCATAAGTTGTAGAATTTCCAATATAGGCTTCTACTGCATGTGTCAATGCATCCATACCGGTGGTTGCGGTGATAAATGGAGGAAGACTCAAGGTTACCTTTGGGTCAAGTATAGCATATCTGGGAATCAAAGGAAAATCATTGATTGCATATTTATGTCGTGTCTCAGCATCGGTGATCACTGCAGCAAGCGTTGTTTCACTTCCGGTTCCGGCTGTGGTGGGAACAGCAATCAAAAGTGGAATTCTTTTATGCACTTTCAGGATTCCTTTCATCTTGGAAAGAGGCTGTTTTGGTTTTGCAATCTTAGCTCCCACTGCTTTGGCACAATCCATACTTGAACCACCTCCAAAACCGATGATGGCATTACAATTATTGAAAAGAAATAAATCCATTGCTTCAGCAACATTCTTTGTAGTGGGATTAGCCACGGTTTTATCATAAATCGTATATTTAATATTATTTTCGGAAAGTACTTTTTCAAGACGCTTCGTGAGGCCAAGCTTCATGATTCCTTCATCTGTAATAATCAGTACATGATTATAGTCGCGTTTCAGCAGAATCTCAGGTAAAGCTTTGACACTTCCCAGAATTTTAGGTTTTCTGTATGGAAGAAATGGAAGTGCAATTCGAAATAATATGGAATATAATGACAGAAACAGGAAATAGAAAATATACTGGAGGTATAATCAATGAAGTATGAACGAATTAAAAAGCTGACGAAATTGATTCTGGACATTATGTTTTTTACAGGAATTATTGTCCTGCTCACGCTGCCAATATGGCTCAGATTTGCCGGAACACATTATTCAAAAGACATAGAAATCCATTATTTGGCAATGCTGATCGTGTTTGCAGTATCTGGTTTAAACGGAATTTTAATCGTAAATGAATTACGAAAAATGATGAAGACAGTTCTGGAAGTGAATTGTTTCGTGGAAGATAATGTAAAAAGTCTTAGGAGAATGGCAAGGTACAGCCTGGTAATTTCTATTTTCTTTTTTATCAAAGTATTACTGGTTCCAACTCCTGCAACTTTGATCATCATTCTTGTGTTTTTTATTGCAGCACTGTTCAGTGTGGTACTTTCCTGCGTATTTCAGGAAGCAGTCAATTACAAAGATGAAAATGATCTGACAATCTAGGGAGGTGTATCTTGTGGCAATCGTAATTAATCTGGATGTCATGATGGCTAAACGTAAAATGGGACTCACCGAGCTTTCAAAAGAAGTGGATGTCACCATGGCGAATTTATCTATTTTAAAAAATAATAAAGCAAAAGCAATACGCTTTACCACACTAGAAGCAATTTGCAGGGCTTTGGACTGCCAGCCTGGGGATATTCTGGAATACGTACCGGATGAAGATGCAGCCTCAGAATAAATATAAATGTATTAAAATTGTAAGGAAGAAGAATCTTTATGTATGAAATATGTATCAAAGACAATTACCGGTATTTTACAGTAGTCAGTATTTTTTATGGAATCGTATTTGCATTCTGCATGTATAAGAATTTATTCGGATGGACTTTTTTACTTTATGCAATTACAACAGTTATAGTTATTAATAAGTTTCTTAAGAAAGCTAATCTGGTTCACAAAAAAGAAACAAAATTTATTTACATTGGAGTAATATTATGTGGAGTGTCTACATGCCTGACAGCAAATATGTTGATACAGTTTTTAAACTGGTGTTGCATGCTTGTACTTCTTATGAGTTTGATGATCAACCAGATGAATGAAGAAAGAAATGATAAAATACTGGAATATATCAATAAAATGATAAGGATACCTTTTGCGACAATAGGAAATATTTTTCTTCCGCTGAAAAATACGAAAGAAATCATCAATAGCAGCAAAAAAGAAAGAACAGTGGATAAAGAAAAATGGAAACCAATCATTCTGGGAGGCGGTATGGCAATTGGCGTGCTGTTTGTGGTAGTACCTCTTCTTGCCGGTTCGGATATTGTATTTAATAGAATCATTAAAAGTGCGTTTTCATGGATGAATTTTGAAGGATTTAATTCATTGATCGAGATGTTCAATACTTTATTTGGAGTTTTAATTACATTTATGGCAGGATTTTTACTGATCTATGCATTTTTTTATGCATCATGTCGTGTTAATTCAAATAAAGAAACAGAGAAGAAAGATAAGCAATACAAGTCTTTAACAGGAATTGTATTTACGAGTATAATTGCATCTGTTTATTTATTATACTCTATGATTCAGATTCGATATCTGTTTTTGAAGGCAAGTCTTCCGGAAGGAATATCGTATTCCGAATATGCGCACGCCGGATTACTGGATTGCAAAATATAATGTGAGTCATATCGAGCAGCTTACATGTGCCGATCTTGAGTACATGATGTGTAACTTATCCCTCGATGCGGCACCGATTATTGCAGAAATTGACCCGAAAGAGGTATCATCTGATGATGGAGACGGATGCATATATTATTATGAAAATGCTCAGGAAAATTCTGCTGAGATTATGATGAAGAATTATTTTCAGGAAGTGTCGCAGCGGTGTGGGAAAATCGGTTTTCGGCAGGCAAACTTTTCCAAAATCCGTGCAAAACAGATTGCAGGTTCCTTTTGATGGTGTATAATTATTCTATATGCAGTTAATGTCGAATAATAGACGGAAAGAAATGCTGGCATAAAAAGGATACCGGAAGGAGAAAGACATTTATGCGTACAATAAATGTAGAAGAAATTACAAAGAATGTAAAAGAAATGTGTATCGAGGCAAACCATTTTCTGTCAAAAGATATGGATTGTGCAATGAAAAATGCAGCTTCCACTGAAAAATCACCTCTTGGAAAGCAAATTCTGAATCAATTGCAGGATAACCTGCAGATTGCAGCAGAAGACATGATTCCGATCTGTCAGGATACCGGAATGGCAGTTATATTTATCGAAGTCGGACAGGAAGTTCATTTCGAAGGTGGTATGCTGGAAGATGCCATAAACGAAGGAATCCGTCAGGGATATGTGGAGGGATATCTTCGAAAATCAGTAGTGAAGGATCCGATCATCCGCGAGAATACAAAAGATAATACACCTGGAATCATTCACTATAAGATAGTGGAAGGCGATCAAGTTAAGATTAAAGTCGCTCCGAAAGGCTTCGGAAGTGAGAATATGAGCCGTGTATTTATGCTGAAGCCGGCAGACGGAATCGAAGGTGTGAAAGATGCCGTCCTGACTGCGGTGAAAGATGCGGGGCCAAATGCCTGTCCGCCGATGGTGGTAGGTGTCGGAATCGGAGGGACTTTTGAAAAATGTGCATTAATGGCCAAAGAAGCTTTAACCAGAGAAGTAGGAAGTCATTCAGAAATTCCATATGTAAAGGATCTTGAAGAGGAACTTCTGGAGAAGATCAATAAATTAGGAATCGGTCCCGGCGGTCTGGGAGGATCCACAACAGCACTTGCAGTAAATATAAATACTTATCCGACCCATATTGCCGGACTGCCTGTCGGAATCAATATTTGTTGCCATGTCAACCGGCATGTGATCCGTACGATATAAAGAAAGTCGTAGCAACAAGTATGAAATGTACAGTGCAGCGAATAGAGAAAGATAAGGAAGAAAGTGAGGAACAAACAGATATGGATCAACATATTACAGCACCGATTTCAAAAGAAGAAGCACAGTCCCTTAAAGCAGGCGATTACGTATATATAACCGGAACGATTTACACGGCAAGAGATGCGGCACATAAAAGAATGGACGAGACTCTCTCAAGAGGTGAGATGCTCCCGGTCAATATTGAAAATCAGATGATCTATTATATGGGACCGTCTCCTGCCAGAGAAGGACGCCCGATCGGATCGGCAGGACCGACAACGGCCAGTAGAATGGATAAATATGCACCAAGACTGCTTGATCTGGGGCTTGGCGCAATGATCGGAAAAGGCAAGAGAAGTCAGGCGGTTATTGATGCAATTATTAGAAATAAATCTGTTTACTTTGCGGCAGTTGGAGGAGCCGGTGCGCTACTCTCAAAATGCATCAAAAAATCAGAGATTGTTGCCTATGATGATCTTGGAACAGAAGCAATCAGAAAGCTTGAAGTGGAGAATTTGCCGGTAATCGTTGTGATTGATTGTGAAGGAAATAATCTTTATGAAACAGCAATCAAAGAATATTGTGAGGAATAGTACAGATGAAAAGAATTTTATTGATGGTATTTCGGAATATCATTCTGGTGCCGTTTATGTGGTGTAAGCTGTGCTATTATGCTTCACATGCGGATAAGATTCCAGAAGAGAAAAGATATAAGTTTCTTCAATATATAGTAGCAAGAGCAAATAAAGGAGGAAATGTGACCATAGAACCGCATGGACAGGAGAATATCCCAAAGGAAGGCGGCTTTATGTTGTTTCCCAATCATCAAGGACTCTATGACGTACTGGCTATTGTTGATGTATGTCCAAGACCGCTTTCTGCAGTCATCAAAAAAGAAGCTGCAGGAGTTCCGTTTTTAAAGCAGTGTGTAGCTATAATGAAAGCATTTTCGATTGACCGTGAAGATATCAGGCAGTCTATGCAGGTAATTTCAAATGTAACAAAAGAAGTGCAGAGCGGAAGAAATTATATTATATTTGCTGAGGGTACCAGATCGAAGATGGGAAATAAACTTTTGGATTTTAAAGGGGGAAGCTTTAAAGCAGCCACAAAAGCAAAATGTCCGATTGTGCCGGTTGCTTTGATTGATTCGTTCAAACCTTTTGATACAAGCAGCATAGAACCGGTAACAGTCCAGGTGCATTTCCTGAAACCGATGCTTTATGATGAATATAAAGATATGAAAACAGTAGAAATTGCGGCTGAGGTAAAGCATAGGATTGAAGAGACAATAGAAAAGTACGAAAAATAATGATGGAGCAGCAGGGAAATTTACGGACGAAGTAAAATCCCTGCTTTTCATTATTTGACGTTTCTTATCAATAAAAAATAGAAAAGTATACTTATAAAATCACAAATATATATAGAAGAAAAAAGTTTTTGAAAAAGATTAAAAAAACTGTTGACATAATACGACTTGTTATGTATAATAATTAATGCGCTGTGATGTTACAAGTTAAAAATGTGTAATGGAACAGTAAATATAGAATAAAATTCAGGCTAAGGAGAAATACTCAAGAGGCTGAAGAGGCGCCCCTGCTAAGGGTGTAGGTCGGGTGACCGGCGCGAGGGTTCAAATCCCTCTTTCTCCGTTTTCTTTTGAAAAACACCGATTTAAAAAATAAAAAAATTCAAAAAAAGGTGTTGACAAATGAAAAGAAACATGATATTCTATTAAAGCTGTCGCGAACGACAGCGAACAACAAAGAACGTTGATAACTAAACAATAGACAACAACCCTGAAAATTCTTTAAGAGATTTTTCAAGAACGGTTGAATCGACAGATTTAACAAACCTAAAAACAGTAAGAAGGAACAGAATTG
>NZ_JBQHSG010000041.1:0-14465 GCF_052066375.1 Bariatricus sp. HCP28S3_A7 | reverse complement strand
TTCATTTAGTAGCGCAAAATTTGAGGACTCTTTATTTCCTTATTCGGTATAGCGGAGGCGGCTGTCAATTCGACATAATTTTCTTGTGATACTTTACCGTACATGAGCATTAGCGCCGGGATTGTCGTTTCCATATCCTTCCAGAAGGTTTACGACACCCCACACGCCAAGACCTGCGCCGATTGCGACTACAAGAGTTTTTAAAGTTGTAATTGCACTGCTAAAAAATGCCATATACATTCACCAAAACTGACTTCTTTCAGGTGTTTACGGGAATGAAAAAACACCGACTAAAAAGCCGGCGCACCTAATGTCAGTTATTCCTTTCCTCATTATTTTTCGTTCATTCCCATGGTTACTCCGACAGCTCCACCTGAATTACCTCCACCTCTTCTTCGGGTTTCGGTGTGTACTGCGGATTTAACTCTTTTTCTACTTTGTATCGGTTTTTCTCATTTTCATCTGCAAGAAACCGATAATTTTTGTGTTTCGTGATATCATATTTGTCTGAGAAAAATGGTCTGGCACCACGAATCTGCAGGATACATTTTCCTCCATCCATAACTGCAATCTCATCTTCTGTCATCAGCTGTTTGCCTGTTTTCTGGTAATTCAATCCAAAAGACTTCTGATTGCTCCTCGTTTCCGAAGTGTTATACAGATCAATGGTTTCCTTACCCAGAAGCTCGCTCATTTCCTTTAAGGTAGTTTTCTCTTTGCCACCAAGGAAAAGTGTAGTATCACAGTTGCCCAGAATGATATCTGCACTATCCTTGTACATTGCCTTTAACTGGCTCTGTGACTGCAAAATAATAGAAGCAGAGATTTCCCTGCTTCGGATGGTTGCGATTAGCTTGTCAAACTGTGGAATCTGCCCGATGTTGGCAAACTCATCGGCGATGACACGCACATGAACCGGCAGTCTTCCACCATACTCATCATCTGCCTTGTCGCAAAGCAGATTGAAAAGCTGTGACTGTAACATGGCAATCACAAAGTTAAAGGTTGTATCTGTATCGGACATAATCAAAAACAAGGCTGTCTTCCTGTCCCCGATCTTATCCAGTTCCATTTCATCATAAGACATAATCTCACGGAGTTCTGCTATATCAAATGGTGCCAGCCTCGCACCACAGGAAATAAGAATACTTTTGGCTGTTTTTCCAGTGACGTTTTGTCAAGGACTTTTTAATCAAGTTTACAAAGAAGTCACATTTTGCGGACTTCCTCACGGAGCAGACGCTTGATTTTGTCCTCCATCGTTTCTTTTGCGGTCTGGCTGAAATGCACACGGACAATATAGGTTGTCTTGCCGATCTGCTTTCTGACAGTCGGGCAAGTGGTGCTGTTGGTTGCGGTATTGTTCATTCAAAATCCTCCTGTAAATGAAAAATGCCCGGTGACTGTTCATCATCGGGCGGTGTCAGTATGAGGGAACAAGGCAAGGCGGCAACATTAAGGTATCAATAAAACCCTTGCCGTCTTTGCCACGCTTGCCGTGTTCCTGTTGTCAGTCTCGGAGATAGCAAACCCATGCTGTGCCGTCTTTCTCGGTCACAAGTCTCTCCCCGATACGGCTCTTTGCCGTTCTCATGGTGCGTGAGGAAATCCCACGCTCATTGACTGCCTTTTCCAGCACTGCGCTCGGCATACGCTTTCCATCTGCAAGCAGTTCCAGAATGAGCATTTGCGCCTGTGCGGTCTTGCTTTCGGTCTTGGCGGTGTCTGTCCCGGCAAGAAGCTCGTCAGCGGTAATGTCATAAGCTCCTATCCATTCAAAGCCTTTCTCGTCTCCCAGAGAAAAGGCAAGGGACTGTCCGGGCGGCGCAAGGGAGCTTTTCTCATGGATAAGCACCCTTGTTGTGGGACTGTCTTTCAGCTTGCCGATAAACAGCAGACTGCGGACTGCCGCCGTAATGTCGATAGACCCCAATCCCCGGTAGGTGCTTTGCGTTCCTGCGGCTTTGTTCAGGTGTCCGATCAGCACGATAGCGCACCCGGTAGCCTGTGCAATGTCTCCCAGACTGCGGAATATTGGGCGCACCTCGTTTGCTCTGTTCATGTCCACATCTGCGCCCAGAAACGCCTGTACCGGGTCAATGATAACCAGCCTTGCGTTGTTCTCACGGATTGCCCTTGCTATGCGCTCATCGGCAAGGGTCAGCGGCGTGTCTCTATCGTCAATGACAAGCACTCTTTCAAGGTCTGCGTTTGCTTCCATCAGCCGGGGCTTAACGGTATCGCCCAGACCGTCCTCGGCGGTCTGATAGATGATATTGAAAGGCTCAAGGGTCTCCATACCGGGCAAGGGCTTTCGATTGGTGCAAGCCGCCGCAAGACGCATGGCAAAGTAGGTCTTGCCCTCGCCGGGGTTGCCCTGTATGATCGTCAGCTTTCCAAAGGGGATATACGGAAACCATAGCCAATCCACGCTCGTCAGCTCCACATCTGCCATACGGAGCATGGGGACAGGCTGGGCGGTGGGCAGCTCTCGCAGCGTGATTGTCTCGGCTATGAATTTGCGGCTGGGAATGTCCCCTTGCTGACGGAGAACATCGTTCCAGTCTTTCCTTGCCGGGACAAGGCGAATGACGGCGATCTCGCCGGGAATGTCCTGTGCCAGCCGGGTGCAGGCTTCACTTCCTGCGGTGTCGCTGTCAAGGCAGAGGAACACTTTTCGGGTGTCCTTGCGTTCAGAAAGAAAACGGTCAAGGGCTTTGCCTGAAACGCCGCCCAGGGCAAGGTAGCTCCTTGTCTGCCAGTCCTGCGGATAAAGGCAGATAAAGGACAAAAGGTCAATCGGTGCTTCAAAGACAAAGAGCTGGTTGTCGTTTCCCTCATAGTGGAACGGATAGGATTTGTCAGACCCGGCAATGTCCTGTCTGAATGAGTCTGCCGTTCCTCGCACATGGGCGTATCTCGGCGTACCGCTTCGGTCTCTGCCGACAAACACAACATTGTGCCGCTTTGCGTCCTCGTAAATATCCCCGGAAAGAAGAAAAGCCTCAACAAGCGTTTTGTTGAGACCTCGGCTTTCTGTGAGATATTGGATTGCTCTGTCGGCTGTCCTGTTGTGCAAGGGCAAGTGAAACGCTGTGGGCGGTGTTGTGCTGGCTTCGGTCTGCCCCTCGCCGCTTTCGCCGGTCAGGAGCTGGACGGCTTCGGGGAAGGACTTTCCGTAAAACTCCATGACAAAATCAATGGGATAGCCGCCCTTGCTCTGGCTGTGGCGAAACCACTTGTTTCCCCGGACGGTCAAGCTGTCATGTTCTTTCCAGCGGTATTCCCGTCCGCTTTTGATTAGTGTCTCTCCCTGTGTACGGAGAAAATCTTCCAGACTGACGGCATTCGCCCGGTCAATCTGTGCTTGGGTGTAATTCATAGGGATAGTTCCTCCTTTTTCTGTCGTGTTTGGGGTCGATTTTGGAGCATTTCTTCCTCTGTACGCTCGTTAAATCGGGCGGCAGTATCTACGCATGACTTGACCTTCCAAAGACGGTGCAAATCGTCTCTGACGGTCTTAAACTCGCCGTAGGTGGTTTCATGCGCCTGTTCCAGAGCGTCATACTCTGCGGACAGCTTTTTCATATCCACCTTACCGTCCGGGAACTCTCCGGTCAGCTTTCGTCTGGCGGCGTAGAACTGTTTCAGTTCCGCTTCATGCTCTGCCTTGTACTTGGCTCTGGGCTTCTCAAACTTGATTTTCTGCAAGCCGTCATAGACAGGCTTCAAGCTCTGGAAAGCAGCGGAGCTGTCATAGAGCTGCTTAATTGCTTTCATTCGGGCAGTCTGTTCGTCCAGCGTTTTCTTCAAGCTCTCTGTGGCAGCACTGTGTTCGCTGACACGGCTTTCCAAATCTTCAAGGGAGTAAATGCCGTTTGCCCGGAGATAATTGAAAGTCTCGTTCATCTCCTTTAGGTTGCTGACCTTGCCTTTCTGCGAATATGCCCCGGCTCTGCGCTGGGTGTAATAGGCGTTCAGCAGAGAAACAAGGTCGGGTGCCTGCGGCTTGGCAAGCTCCGCTTTTGCTTCGGCAATCCAATCAAACAGGAGAGTGATTTTCTTCTTGATGTCACGGATAACGGCATTGGTGGCTTTGATCCAGCGGTTGAACTCTCCCTTCTCGGTGCGTATGCCTTTCTTCTCCATTGCCCGGACAGTTGCGCCCTCATGGACGGTGGGAAGAAGCTCCACGCCCTGACGCTCATAGCTTCGGTGGTCGATACGAACGTCAAGCCCCTTTTCCGCAAACTTGGCGTTGCATAGTTCCGCCCATGTCTGCCGCCAGTATTCCAGCGTTTCGGGACTGCCCCAGTCGGTAGTGGGAACGGCGTTGAACACAAAGTTCCCGTCTGCGTCCCGGATACGGTTGCCGTCCTCGTCCAGCTCATATACCCGGCGTTGCTTTAACCCCCATTTGCCGTTCGGCTCAATGGGACGGATAGGGCAAAGAACATGGAAGTGCGGGTTTGGTATGCCGCCGTCCTCCCGGTCTGGCTGGTGTACGGCGAAGTCAACCACCATGCCCCGGCTCACAAAGTTCTCCAACAAAAATTGCCTTGCAAGAGCGATGTTTTCCTCAAGGGAAAATTCATTCTGCAAGGCAATGTCAAAGCTGTATGCAAGCTGGGCGTTCTTTCCACGCTCGGCTTTTTCCACGGCGTTCCATAGGGTTTGACGATCTGCGTATTCTGGCGGGGCATGGGACGGCAGGAGAATGTCGGAGCAGATCACGCCGCCCTTGCGGGTGTAGTCGCTGTATTCGCCGTAATACTCGCTATACAATCGCTCCCCGGCTCGGTAGGCGGCAGAAGCAATAGCGGACTGTCCTGCGCTTCGCTTAGTCTGCGTGACGCTCAGATGAAATAGTGCCATCGGCTTTCAACTCCTTTTCTCTGTTTGCTTGGCTGATGTGGGTAATCGCCATGTGACGGACGGCTCGCTGGACTTCGGACAGGGAAAAGATGTGTTCCATCAGCTCTGTCATTTCGGTGCGTGTGAGATCTTTGACCTCCGGGGCAAGGCTCTCAATCGTTCCGCCCAGATTGCAAAGGCGGTGGGTGCGCTTGGTGCGTTCGCCTTTCTCCAGATACTTCTTTCGGTTCTCCAGACGCTCCAGCTTGTGCTGTTCCTGTGCAAGCTGCGTCTCGGCTCGTTCCTTTTCGGTTCGGAGCTGTTCAAGGGTTTTCGGTTTTGTCATGGTGATTGACCTCCTTTTTTGATTTTGGGGATAAAAAAAGACCGTCAACTTTTCGCATAGTGCGACCAGTCAACGGTCAGTTTTTCGGTATTCGTTATGTTCTAAAATCAGTTCTTTGAAAGATGGCGTTTTTCAATCTCTAATGTTATGAGGGTAGCAGTCATTAGATAGAGGACGGCTATGACACATTCCAAAGCAAGCGAATTGATAGGGCGAGGATAAAAATGTACTAACGCCATTGCCAACAGTCTAATCGGGAAATATGTGCCTAACCATGCAGAGACTTTATAAAACCGCTTGCGGAATTGTATTGTTCTCTCATTCTGCTCATTTGCCTTTTTTTGATATGCGTATTCAAAGCCTCCAACCATAGCAATAAAAGGAATAAAACTCAGGACACCAAAGAAAATGTTTTGCAGGATAACAACAGACATGAATTGAATTATCAACACCATCACTTCAAGAGTGAGCAAAAAAATCATGATCTGGTGGACGCCGTCCGTTTTGACTTCCTTAACTTTCGGCAGGTCATTGTCGCTTTGGTATTCATCATTTAGCAAGTAGTCTGTTGTAACCTGAAACAGCCTACTGAGTTGAAGAATGTTTGTTGCATCTGGCATAGCCGTTCCCATTTCCCAACGGGAAATGGCTTGCCTTGATACGCCCAGCTTATCAGCTAACTCTTCCTGTGACATTCCATTGGACTTTCTCAACCTAACAATCTTATCTGATAATTTCATAATGAAATCCTCCTTTGATTTGGTGATTTCATTATAGCAATGAACGCTTTCAGCCACCACCACTTCAAGTTTACATTTCCGCAACATAACTTTACGCTGTGTTTTTACTTGCTGGCGGCGAACAGCATTTTATGCTGTTTGCAGACGGCAAGTCCACAAGGGATAGCCGCATAAGCGGCGCAAGGGGGTGTAGCCACCTTGACGGAACGAAGTGACGAAACATGCTCGGTCGAGCAGTTTTCTTCTGCTGACCGGGAATGAAGCTCCGCAGGACGCACTACTCTCGACAGAGAGTATAGAAGTGCGCCCTTTAGTTCCTAAAGGGATTTTTCGCTTCGCTCCTTTATTACCATAATATTCAAATCCTTTGCGTTGATTAGCGTTTCCTGTTTGCATTTCGGACAGTACAAAGGGTAGTTGATTAAGATGGTATCTATTCGTATTCTGTCACGGGTTTTGTTTCCGCAGACCGGGCATAGCACCCAAACGCTGTTTTCCATTAGGTAATCAATCCAAATCTTGAATATTCATTTTGTCCAACTGCTTATTGCGGCGTTGCTTACCTCGACAGCCAAAATAAATAGCCAGAAAAATAATAGTCGGGATGTTACCTAACAGCCAAATCAAAAGCATTTGAAAAATGAAACCAACGGTTACACCCTCGGACGGTACTGCTGTGCTTAATGGATACAGAAGTCCCCAGAGAAATGCAATGATCGGCAATACAAGCCCCGGCCATTTGCTTTCTCGCTTGGATAAATAAATCTGCAAAAAAATCACTCCAACAAGTAGAGCTAATGTAAAAATCAGAACAATAGCAGTTCTTTCCATTTATTGATTTCCTCCCTTAATCTTTTTGTACTCACTAATCAGAACCTTTGCAGTATCAAAATCCAGTTTGTCATTGATAGCAAGTCGTTTGATTAGTGCGATATACGGCTCACTCTCCGTATCGTCGCTTATCTTGATTTTCTGAATGAGTTTGTCAAGTCTTAATCTGACGGTGGGATAAGTCACTTCATACTGTCTTGCCATTTCTTTTAGTGACCCAGACGCAAGAAGAAACCTTTTAATGAATGATACATCTTCATCATCAAGATTGACAATCCATTCTGGAATTACTTGAAGTGCCATACTCTCGCCCTCCTTTAATATTATTCATTATACTCTTTAACTTTATTAAAGTCAATACAACGCGGAAACTTTAACAAAAAATTCAAAATGTTTATATAGCAAGAACGCCCGAACATTTTTCGTCCGGGCGTTCTCGGTATCAATCATAAATCAGCTCAAACTTCACAATCGCTTCTGCCTGTGCCTTGCAAGCGTTCATCTGCCGCACCCATTCCATTTGGTTGTCGGCTTTCAGTTGCTCGGTCACGCCGTTTCGCTTCGCCAGCTCCGGCACGATCAGCTCCATGCGGTTTCGTGCCGCTTCGTCAATCTCGGCGCAATGCTCAAAGAGCTTGTCGGATAGCACCAGCTCATTGAACAGTATCGGGCGGTGCATTTCCAGATATGCCTTGCGAAGTCTGCCGTAGTGTCCGATGGGCTTGGTCTTGCGGATAACGATGTTCGGAATAAGATAATCTCCATTCTGTCTGTAAGTGATGTTCATGCAATCTGCGCTCCTTTCTGCGGCTCTCTCTGTGGTAAACTGCTGACCGGGACAAACACGCCCTTTGCAATATCCTCCGCACGAATAGCGGCTTTCTTTGCTTCGATTTCCGCCTTTTTTCTCTCCTTGATTTTGTCCTCGTATCGCTTCTGCGCTCCGCTGGCTTTGCGCTTCAAGTAGTTCTGATGAAGTCTGTCCTTGCGTTCCTCACGCTTGCGGATTTCCTCTAATTCCTCCGGGGTAAGTTCCACTTCTCCAAACGCCGGGGGAACGAAACGCCCTACGAAATTGAAGTAAATCTCAACCTCCTGTGTGGTCTGCGTACTGCCCTTTCGGTCACGCTCATGCACAAGGATTTTCTCGATAAACTCATTGAGCATGGCAATCGTCAGCTTGTCGAAGTTCTCATACTTGTCAATCAGAGCGATAAAACGGTCAGCGTCCTTTTCGTGCTTCTCATAGCTCTTGACAGCCTTTTCCAGAACAGAGATTTCAGCGGTAAGCTCGGACTGTTCCTTTTCGTATTGAGCGTCCAGAGTGGCGTATCTGCTGTCGGACAGCTTGCCTAAAATGTTGTCCTCATAGATTTTACAGAGCAGGACTTCCAGCTCGGAAACTCTCTGCTTTGCGGTGGCAAGGCGTGTCCGCTGTTTCTTGACCTCTGCCGTCTGCTGGCTGGACTGCGCTTCCTGTACCACTCGAACAAACTCGGCTCGGTCATGCTTTGCATACTCGGCAATGGCTTTGAGCATTTCGGAGACAAGGGACAGTACCACATCTTCATTGATACGGTGCTGTGTCTTGCAGAGCGTTCCGCAAGGGACTTTGGTGTACTGTGAGCAGGTATATTGAGAAATGCGCTTGCCGTTGTTGGTGCGGTGGACATACATCTTGCCGCCGCAATCGGCACAATAGAGCAAGCCTGTGAGGGGTGCTGTCTCGCCCCAACCGTCCGGGTAGCGTCTGACCTTGCTGCGGATTTTCTGCACAAGGTCATAGGTCTGCTGGTCGATGATAGGCTCATGGGTATTCTCGAAAATCGTCCACTCGTCCTCCGGGACATAATGGCTTTTCTTGTCCTTGAAATGCTTTCGGGTCTTGAAGTTGATGGTGTGTCCCAGATACTCACGCTTTTCCAGAATGTTGCAGATGGTGGAAGAGCCCCAGCCGTACACATCTTTGAAAGTCTTGTTTTTGTTCACGCCCTCGCCATGCTGTGCAAGGTAAGCGGACGGAATGAGGACCTTTTCCTCTTTCAGCTTGTTGGCGATCTGATACGGACCGTAGCCCTCAATCGTCATGGCAAAGATACGCTTCACAACCTCGGCGGCTTCGGGGTCAACTAACCATTGGTCTCGCTTCTCATTCCAGAGGTAGCCGTAAATGACTAAGCCTGTGAGGTGCTTGCCTGTCTTGCCTTTGGATTGGAAAGTGGAACGGATTTTACGGCTGGTGTCTCTGGCGTAATACTCGTTCATGATGTTTCGGAAAGGGGTAAAATCATCGTCCCCTCTGGCACTATCCACGCCGTCATTGATGGCGATAAGGCGCACACCACGCTGACGCAGAATTTCCATAATCTGACCGACTTTCAGATAGTCACGCCCCAGACGGCTCATGTCCTTGATACAGAGGTATTCCACATTTCCGGCTTCAACCTCTTTCATCATAGCCAAAAATCCGGGACGATCAAAACAAGTTCCGCTGATACCATCGTCCGTGAAATGGGTCGGGTTAGGAAAGTCATGCTGGGCGGCGTAGTCCTCCAACAATTTCTTTTGGTTGGAGATGGAATTGCTCTCGCCCTGTAAATCATCGTCACGGCTCAAACGCTCGTAAAGAGCTGTGATTTTCTCATTTCTTCTCATTGCTTGCACTCCTTTCGTGATTGTTGAGGTTATATGTTTTAAGAGACTTCTCAATCGACTGATTAAGAAGTCTTTTAGAGCATACAACACCAGCCGCCATTTTGTATTTTTTATACTGTCTGACCGCAAAGTGCTGCGGATCTCTTTCTTCCAGTTCCTGGAACATCATATCCACTGGATTCTGGTAAGTTTCATCCTCTTCACGGGTTTCGCTTTCATTCAAAAGATCCAGAAGGGTATTCAGATTCTTTTCCTCTTCATATCCTTCATACCAAATAAAAGCAATCAATGCCGTGTACAACAGCTTCTCTGCTTTCACCCAAAAATCTTCGGAAGCTTTTTCCCCTTCGCCTTTGGTATTAACAATGATTGTTGTAACCAGCTTCAGGATATCTTTTTCAGACCGTATATAAGCAAATGGATTGTAATGAAGCGATTTGGAAAAGTTGATAGTATTCAGAACCTTAATCACATATGGTTCGTGTACCACTTTTCCTGATTTATCTTTCATAATATTTCCATTCTTATCTTTCTTAGGTGGTCCCTTTGCTAACATCTTCCCGCACTCCTCGATCAGAGTGCCTTTCGGATCTGTAATGACCATGGAACAGTTCATCTGCATGACTGACGGCTTAACGAAAAATCGAGTTTTTCCGGAACCACTGCCGCCAATGACCACTATATTTTTATTTCTTGCATACTTTGGCTGTTTAGGTCTACTTTCCATAGTCAATGCTTCTGTTGCTGTTAATGGAATATTCATCCAGGGATCTTCCGACATATAAGGTTTAATATCCTCAGCGTTTCCCCATCTGGCTGAACCATACTCGATTCCTTTCCGGAGTTTCTTTGCATCTGACTGTTTCTGCCATACCAGTAATTTCAGAATGACAGCTGCTACAATTCCTGTCAGCATATCACACCAGTTAAAACTTGGCTGCAATCCAGTAAGAATCCTGTCTGCGTGTTCCATTGCATATAATAGTTTGTTCCCCATATCTTCTCCCGGACTGTTCCGGTAAAGAAAAAATGCCCGGTCTGCATAAAAAGCAGCCAGAGCATAAGGAATATTTGTAAGAACCAGTTTCTTTTTATCCAGGGCGGACAGCTTACCCCCGATTTTATTCTTCCACTTCTGCATCAGAGTTTTGCCGCTTTTCTTTTTCATCGACTCTGCTCCTGATGCCGGTTCTTTACTTTGTCCTTCGATTTCTTTGGCATCATTGCTCTGTAAGTTGCAAGACGCTTGTGAATAGAAGGCTTATTCGCTTTTTGAATCTGTTTCTGGGAAAACTCACGGAAAGCAGCATTGAGGGCATCCTGATCACGTCCTTTAAAAAACACCAGATACATCGGTGGATCTTTACTCTTATCTTTTTTCAAAGCATAATTGATCCCGTATTTTCTGGCATAACGTTCAAAGGACTTGATATTCTTATTTGTGATCTCGATATTGACCATCCCGGCATTTTGTTTTGCCAGCTCTTTTACCGTGACCTTTCCCTGTTTCGGCTGATTCTTCTTCGCTTTCTTCTCTACCGATTTCTGCTTCTGATGACGCAGATAAGCAGCAAGAACCTTTTTCAATAGATCTGCTGTTACTTTGGTAGTCCGAATGCAGAACGTGACCGTTTTCTGAGTTACCTCTTCCTGCATGATTTTCCCTCCTTTCAGCGATTTAACTGCTGTCCAGATCTGTAATCATGGCAACCACCTCCTTCATTCTTTACTCTTCCTCCGCACACAACGCTTTAAAAAATTCTTTTCCTTTTGGTGTAACCAATGTCTGTGAACCAAGATGTCCATTGTTAAAATAGTCTTTTACAATAAACAGATCATTGTTCTTCTCCACCGCATAGGGTAACAGCGTGCCGGATGGACTCCTATATAGAAATCCTCTATTTAAAAGAAGTTTCACAAATTTTCTTTCTGGAAATTCAATCTCTTTTGCCGTCGTTCGAATATTGGTGCATTCTCCTGTAATCATGAAATGATCATAATAATCTGCTTTTGGCTGCATATCCTTTACACGATTTTGCAATTCTCGATTTCGATTGTTTTCTGCCAAAAGTCTCTCGGCAAATTCCAAAAGAAGTTCCGGGTTATCTTTTACCCTGTCTAAAAGATCGGTCTCTAAATATCCGCCTGTTTTCCTAATAGCCGGAAGTACCTCATCAAATACCCACTTCTCAAAATTCTGTGCTGACTTTAAACGACTTTTTGTAATCAGCCGATATACATCTCCCTCTGGAATAAAAATCATTGGCTGTACCCCACCTGATGTAAGGACGCCCCGTTTCAGGGCCCCCTTGCAATGAACATTTATCGCATTTCTTGGTTTTGCATATCCCAAAGCAAATGCTACATCAATTCCAGAAAATAAAAGTCTGCCTCCATCTTCAATCATACGGATGGAACCAAACTCCGAATTGTGAAACTCTGTGATTTTATAATCCGTCTTCTCCATCCTCTTCTCCATCCTCTTCTCCTCCTGAACCGGCAAGTAACATCAAACCATTTTCAATGATTGTGCTCCTAATAAACTCTGCTACATTCACGGTTAAATAACCAAGATATTCTGCAAGGAAACTACTATATTCCTCTTCTGTCAACAATTCCTCCAGTGCTTCCAAATGAGCTGTCACTTTAGAAGTCTGCTTTCCGCCAAGCAGCTTGCCTAATATTTCTGTAAATTCCTCTGTGTCACATGACTCAAACATACATAAGATCATCTCCATTGTTGTTTCCAAAACCAAACGATCCATTTTCATTTGCGTCAGCTCTTCCATTGTTTTCATGGCAGTCATAAGCGCATCACTTGTCATATGTTCTGTATTGATTCTTCCTTCTGAATCAACCAATCCTATTGCAAATAATTCTAAAAAGTATTTTCTCATAAATCTTGTCCTCCTATCGAAATGGCATTTCTTGTTCAAGTTCTTCTGGTATATCGAATGGAATCTTCCTCTTCTCTGCTGGTTGAAATCCGTCAGATTCTTCTTTTTTTGTTTTGGCTTCTGCAAACTCTACATTATCCATAATGACTTCGGTATAATAGGATGCAGTTCCAGTCTGTTCATCTTTGATCTGAGAGATTACCAACTCTCCGGAAAGAGCAATCTTAATTCCTTTTTCAAGATATTTCTCCACAAATTCTGCATTATTTCCATAAGCTGTGATCATCACTACAAATGCTTTGCTTGTGCGATTTCTTTTTACTACCAGTGGAAACCTAGATACCTTGGTTTGTCCCTTTTGCGTAGATGTCAGCTTAGTTTCTGGATCTCTGGCAAGTCTACCCATTAAAACAATCGTATTCATTCTTTTTGTCCTCCCTTTCTTCCTGCAACACCCTTCCCTGGTATTTCAAACAGGATAATAATCTGTGCATTTTCTGCACGAAAAAATGAGGAATGGATTCGAACCATTCCCCACTTGCTACAGGATTTCTCCTGTAATATAAATAAGAAAATCTAAGTATTCACATTTGGGCTTTGTCTGTACATATACATCTGATCGTTATCATTCCAGATAACCCGGCTGTAAAAATACAGTCACAGTCTCTGTTTCAGCAGAGGTCCTGTACCCTTCGGTGGTATCATTATTGCTTCGCTCTTCCCGTAGGAGTCTTCGCCTGCACGAGCCGGATTATCTCCGGTAAGCATGTTCCTCAAGATGTATCAGCTCCTTCAATTGTCAAGGTGCAATCGGAAGAACTGTCTGAACCTCTTTTACGTTTGTGATTTTTGGAAATCAGAGGATTTTCAATTTGCCTTCCATATACTCTGTATTGGGAGCGACAAAATCGGACATGATTTTAGAAATTTTTTGAAATTATTTTTTGAAGTGTAAAAAGATATAAAAAAAAAGATGCCAGGATTTCTCCTGACACCATAGTGACTATGCCAACTTCGTGCCCACTGGGCACAAGGTTGATTGTATTATTCTTCATTTCCTAATGATATTGGTTCTTTCTTTGTTTTCTTGTTTTTAGATATCATCTTATGACCTGTGTAAATAGCCATAATCATACAAAGCAAAGAACTTGCCGCAAAATATTTATGGCTTGATTTTGAACCTTTATATCCGCTATAAAAAGTTCCTAGCATCGTTATCAATGCTCCGACAGACCAATATTCATGAGCTTTCATTCTAACATCTCCCTTTGTGTTAATTTTAATATGTACCGTTTGATGAAATATGCAAACAGGAATTTGGAACGTGCTTTATAAATTTTTTCCGATCCCCTCAAGTTCGTTCATGGAATCCTTGTTTTTTTCAAGTTCATCTCTGGCTGTTGCATAATATGATTTTTTGAAAAGCATATCCCATGAAAGATATTTTGCCATACAGTCAAACTGCTTATCAATCAGCTCATACTGGATACTGTCTACGGGAGAACCGCCTACAACAATCGTGCCAACTTTTTTATTTTTTAACTGCAATCCACGGCAGTAGCACTTATCAATGATAAGTTTCAATTGTGCTGACATTCCCCACCAATAAACTGGTGTAGCAAAAAGAATCATATCTGCGGCAGCAATTTTATCAATTGTAGGATTTGTATCATCCTTATCGACGCATCCCTTAGAGCATTGACAGACACCACATCCCTTGCATGGTGCAATGTTGAGTTTGTCAGGTTCAATGATTTCAATTTCATTCTTTTCTGATGCTCCTTTTATAAATGCATTGATTGCTGTCAGCGTGTTTCCTTTTCTGGCACTTCCATTAATGATTACAATTTTCATGCGTGTATCCTCCAACTTCCGATTTCATGATATCATTTCTAATACAGATTTTACCGTATTTTTCAGATTCAGTCCATCTTTTAATCCCAGTCGATAGAAAAATTCTTCTGTTTCTGCTCCACTGCTAAAAATTGCATTACAGTATTCCGTAATCACTTCTTCCTGTTCTTGGGATAATGCATATGGCGCGTCCCAACGGCCGGTTTTGCGGAGCAAAACGGCCGAAATGCGAAGCTGAACAGCCGTTAGGCTTTGATTGATACAGAAATCTCTAGGATAATATATTCA
>NZ_JBQHSG010000040.1:0-17031 GCF_052066375.1 Bariatricus sp. HCP28S3_A7 | reverse complement strand
CTTTGCCGTTACTATAAGTATACAGAACGGCATAAACAAACTCAATACCTTCCGGCTTACACAGTTTCATTTATGGTGGTGCCAAGTGTGCGGGCATGGGAGTTTAGGGTATCTTCGACTATGATTCAGAGGAGTATATTATGGATACATTAAAATCAGTTTTGGATAAAAGTTTTAATATAGATTTTGTTTCTGCGGTGCTCAGTAATCCGCGGGAAAAAGATGGGACGGTGAAGGTTAAAATACGTCCGGTCATGAAGCAGGACAGACTGCTTTTTCAATGTGAAGAATACAGGAACAATCAGGCGTTTCATCTGAATCTGGAGGCGGAAGCGACTTCGGAATATGTGGAAAACCAGATGAAAGTTTTCAAGCAGATGCAGATGGAAACAAGGCAGTTCCGCTACCAGGTTCTTGTTAGTAAGAAAGGCAAGATGACGATACAGAAGAGACTGCAGACTGCTGAAGTGAAAGAAGTGAATTATTCGCACAATCGTGCGAAGCACTATATTCTGGAAGAAGGGAAAACGGTTCCTTTTCTGCGGGATCTGGGAGTTATGACGAAGACGGGAGAAATCGTGCGTACGAAGTTCGACAAGTTTCGCCAGATTAATCGTTTCCTGGAGTTTATTGAAGATATTCTGCCACAGCTGCCAAAGGACAGAGAAGTGACGATCCTGGATTTTGGCTGTGGAAAATCATATTTGACTTTTGCGATGTATTACTATTTGCACGAGCTGAATGGATATGACATCCGTATCATTGGACTGGATCTGAAAACAGATGTGATCGAAGCGTGTAATCAGCTTGCAAAAAAATATGGATACAGGAAACTGAAGTTCCTGGAAGGAAATATTGCAGATTATACCGGAAGCGACGAGGGAGATATGGTTGTGACGCTTCATGCCTGTGATACAGCGACGGATTTTGCGCTTGCGAAAGCTGTGGGATGGAAAGCCAAAGTCATTCTTTCGGTTCCTTGCTGTCAGCATGAGCTCAATGGGCAAATGGCAAATGAAGTGCTTGCGCCGCTGTTTTCCTATGGGCTGATTAAAGAACGGATGGCGGCACTTGTGACAGATTCGCTCCGTGCGGAGTATTTAAAAAGGGAAGGGTATGATACACAGATTCTGGAATTTATCGATATGGAACATACGCCGAAGAATATATTGATACGGGCCGTATATACGGGAAAACGGGGAGACAATGATGAGGCAATCTGTGCATGCGAGAAAATGCTGCATGTTCAGCCTACGTTGGGAAAATTATTAAAGGGTGAAATATATGATTAAAAAAATAGCGGTGCGCGCAAGTGTTCTTACTGCCGTGTTTATCATGGCAGTGATTGTGTTCAGTTATCTGACCAATCGTGGGAATACGGACATGAGTGCTGATATGGATGGTGCAACATTGCCGAGAATTTCATTTGTGACGGAAGGGTATGAAATTAATTCCATTCCTGGGTATAAGAATGACATGGAGATCCCATCAATGCGCGATACACTCACTCCGGTGGAAAATCGTGAGATAGAACTGCATCTCGAAAAATATGACACTCAGGTTCAGAAGATGACCTGGCAGGTATTTACATTGGACGGCGAAAAATGTCTGCAGCAGGAGACGTTAAAAGAGATTGGTGATGTGGAAACACTCAAGTTAAAGGGCGATGGAATACTGGATGAAGAACGTGTACTTAAGGTGACCCTCCACCTAGAAAATGAGGATGTATATTATTATACAAGAATTCGAAATCAGGAAGGATGCAATTATAAAACATGTCTGGATTTTGCAAATACTTTTCATGAGCGGGCCATGAAGAAAGAGCAGACAGATGAATTGGAGCCCTATCTGGAGACGACATCGGACGGTGCGGTTTCTACTTATCAGACAGTTACGATTCACTCGGATTTGAATCATGTAGTATGGGGAGAACTAAGGCCTCAGGTTGCTGGAGATGTGTTGTGGGAAGTGAAAGAGTGTAATGAGACATATACTTCCATCTTATTGACCTATCGTGTGAGGTGTGCCGGGGTAAGTGACAATCCGGAGGCATTGTATACAGTGAAGGAATTCTTCCGCGTCAGAGTTGTGGGGGATAAGCAGTATTTGATGGATTATAATCGAACAATGACTCAGAATTTTGACGGTACAACGAAGGCACTTGGCAGTAAGGGAATCCTGCTGGGAATCGCACCTGTGGATCTGGAATATCAGATTAATTCAGAGGGTACAATTGTTTCTTTCGTGCAGAATAATGAACTTTGGAATTATGACAAAGATGCCGATGAGATGTCGCTGGTATTCAGCTTTGCAGATGCAGAGAATGTAGATATTCGTAACTTTTATGACCGCCATGAAATTCATATTGTATCGGTGGATCAAGTGGGAAATACAACATTTACCGTGTCGGGATATATGAACCGGGGGACACATGAAGGAGAGACCGGTGTTGCGGTATACTATTTTGACAGTGAGAAGAATTCGGTGGCAGAGAAAGCGTTTGTTCCAAGCAGTAAAGGCTATTATGTCATGAAAGAAGAGCTCGGGAAATATGTGTACTACAGCAATAAAAGCGAAATGCTTTATGTGATGATGGATGGAACCCTTTACAGCGTTGACATGGAAGAAGATACCAGGGAAGTCCTTGTTCGAGGGCTTGAAAACGGACAGTATACGGCTTCACAAGACGGGCATCTGCTTGCGTATCAGGGAATCGGCGGTAAAGTAAATGAATCGGAAAAGATTACGGTTTTGAATTTGCAGACTGGGGATTCTTTTGAAATTGATGCGGAAAATGGTGAATATCTGAAACCAGTAGGATTTATTAAGGATGATTTTGCATATGGAACGCTTAAGTCAGAAGACGGAGGGCAGACACTTGCGGGTCAGTCTGTGTACCCGATGTATAAGCTGCAGATTATCAACCAGAAACAGGAAATTGTGAAGACATATGAAGTGGCTGATGTGTATTTGCTGGATGGCTATATTAATGATAATATGCTGCAGCTGAACCGGGTAGCGAAAAACGGAAATATTTATATGGCGATCACGCCGGATTATATCACAAATAACGAAGAACAGGCAGAGAGTAACATTAAACTGGAGTCCTATACAGAAGATACGCGGCAGAAAGTAATGCGTCTGACTTATGAAGACGGAATCAAAGACAGTAATGCCAAGCTCCTCAAGCCAAAGCAGGTATTGTTCGATAAGTCGATGACGATTCGGTTTGATGAGTCAACGATGGATGGCAAGTATTATGTATATGCGCTTGGAGAATTGCAGGGAGTTTATGAACGCGCAAGTTATGCTGTGATAAAAGCCAATGAAGTGAACGGTGTTGCGGTTTCCTCCAGACAGGCGTATGTTTGGGAAAGAGGAAACTGGCCTTCCGTGTATGAGGTGGAGAATATGACGGAATTCCAGATGGAAGAGGGCGAAACCGCAATGGCTGCCTGCTTGCAGCAGATGCTTCAAAAAGAGGGAAAAACAGCTGATGTGGTGAAAGAGCTGAATGATGGGAAATCTCCGGAAACGATTCTCAGTACGTATATCGGAGGGGAGGGGCTGGACCTGACCGGATGTACAACGGAAGAGATCCTATATACGATCAGCCGTGAGACACCAGTTATTGCGATGTTTGAGAATGGGCATACAGTGCTGGTCATCGGATATAATAAAACGAATATTGCATATCTGGATCCGGCGGACGGGAAGAGATACTCTGTTACGTTTGCAGAAATGGAAAGCAAGGTCGGAGCTAGCGGAAATACATTTATCGGTTATGTGAAATAGTAAAAAATAAGAAAGTCAGGTAATAATATGAATCATATGGAACGAAATGAATTATGCTGGTGCGGAAGCGGTAAGAAATACAAAAAATGCCATCTTGCCATTGAGGAGAGGATTGCATATCATGAGGAAAAAGGAGAGATTGTGCCGACTCGTGATATTTTGAAGACGATCCCACAGATTGAAGGAATTAAAAAGAGTGCCCGGCTGAATACGGCAGTGCTGGATCATGTGGCTGAACACATTCATGCGGGAATGAGTACAGAAGAAATCGATCGCCTTGTTTATGATTTTACTGTGTCGCATGGAGGAATTCCCGCTCCGCTTCATTATCAGGGATTTCCGAAAAGTGTCTGCACTTCAATCAACAATGAGGTCTGCCACGGGATTCCGGATGAATCCATTATTCTGGAAGAGGGAGATATCATCAATGTGGACGTGTCAACGATTCTGGATGGCTATTTTTCAGATGCTTCCAGAATGTTTATGATAGGAAATGTCAGTGAGCGTGCCAGAAAACTGGTTGAAGTTACGAAAGAATGTGTAGAACTGGGACTTGCACAGGCAAAACCGTGGAATCATCTCGGGGATATTGCCGATGCAATCAATACGTATGCGAAGGCGAACGGATATTCTGTGGTGGAAGATATCGGTGGTCATGGAATCGGATTGGAATTTCATGAAGATCCGTGGGTGAGCTATGTGACCCCGAAGGGAAGCGAGATGCTTCTGGTACCGGGAATGATTTTCACGATCGAGCCGATGATCAATGAGGGAAGCCCGGATTTCTTTGTTGATGAAGAAAATGAATGGACAGTTTATACGGAGGATGACGGACTTTCTGCACAAGTGGAATATATGGTGCTGATTACGGAAGACGGTGCGGAAGTCCTTACAAAATAATTCCAAAGAGTCCACTATTGTTTCTGGAGAAAGAATCAGTTATAATAAAAGAAATGTGGGCGGCGCGAGACGTTATCTGTATGCGGACGCTCTAAAAGGACAGAAAGGATGAGAAGCAATGTTAAGAATAGGAATGCTGACCAGCGGCGGAGACTGCCAGGCACTGAATGCGGCAATGAGAGGTGTTGTAAAAGCGATTTTCTCAAAGCGTGATGATGTGGAGATTTATGGATTTCAGGAAGGTTACAAGGGATTGATCTATTCCAACTTTAAAATGCTGACTTCCAGAGATTTCTCGGGAATTCTGACAGTCGGCGGAACAATCCTCGGAACATCCCGTCAGCCATTTAAACTGATGAGAGTGCCCGGACCGGACGGCATTGATAAAGTGGAAGCGATGAAGCATACGTATCACAAGCTGAATCTGAACTGCCTTGTTGTACTTGGCGGAAACGGAACTCATAAGACAGCCAATCTTCTGAGAGAAGAGGGACTGAATGTAATTACACTGCCGAAGACGATTGATAATGACCTCTGGGGAACCGATATGACGTTTGGATTCCAGAGTGCGGTGGATATTGCAACCGACACGATTGACAGAATCCATACCACAGCAACATCTCACAGCCGTGTATTCATCGTAGAGGTAATGGGACATAAAGTGGGATATGTAACACTTCATGCCGGTATTGCAGGCGGCGCAGATATTATCCTTTTGCCGGAGATCCCGTATAAACTGGATACCATTATCAATGCAATCAATGCCCGTGCAAAAGCTGGAAAGAGATTTACGATTATTGCAGTGGCGGAGGGAGCAATTTCTGAGGAAGATGCAGCGCTTCCGAAGAAGAAACTGAAAGAAAAACAGGCAAAGAAGAAATATCCTTCTGTTGCATATGAATTGGCTGAGAAGATCCAGAACCGTACCGATCAGGAAGTACGTATTACAGTACCGGGTCATACACAGAGAGGCGGAACACCATGCCCGTATGACCGTGTTCTTGCAACGCGTCTGGGTGCCGCAGCCGCGGATCTGATTCTGAAAGAAGATTACGGCTACATGGTGGCAATCAAGAACGGACAGATTAAGAAAGTGCCGCTTGCTGAGGTGGCCGGAAAGCTGAAGATGGTTGATCCGAATTCCGATATTATCAAAGAAGCAAGGATGACCGGTATCAGTTTTGGAAATGAATAGAAACTGAGGAGTAAAAGAACATGTCATATACTGCCTTATACCGCAAGTTCCGGCCTACGGAATTTGAGGACGTGAAGGGACAAGATCACATTATTACAACATTAAAAAATCAGATAAAGGCAGAGAGGATCGGACATGCCTATTTGTTCTGCGGAACAAGGGGAACCGGGAAAACGACTGTGGCGAAGATATTTGCCAAAGCAGTGAATTGTGAGCATCCGGTGGATGGAAGTCCATGTGGGGAGTGCCCGATGTGCAAAAGCATTGCGGCGGGCACTTCCATGAATGTGATTGAAATTGATGCGGCCTCCAATAATGGCGTTGATAATATCAGGGAGATCCGGGAAGAGGTCTCCTACCGTCCGACAGAAGGCCATTTTAAAGTCTATATTATCGATGAGGTGCATATGCTTTCTATCGGGGCATTTAATGCACTTCTTAAGACTCTGGAGGAACCTCCGGAGTATGTTATTTTTATTTTGGCTACAACAGAAGCCCATAAGATACCAATTACGATTCTGTCACGTTGTCAGCGTTATGATTTTAAAAGGATTACGATTGACACGATTGCAGCGCGTTTGACGGATCTGATGAAGAAAGAACAGGTAGATGTAGAGGAGAAAGCTATCCGGTATGTGGCAAAAGCGGCGGATGGTTCCATGCGTGATGCGCTCAGTCTTCTGGATCAGTGCATTGCGTTTTATCTGGGACAAAAACTGACGTATGATCATGTACTGGAAGTCCTGGGAGCTGTGGATACGGAGGTGTTCAGCCGTCTTCTGCGGGAAATTATTTCTCAGAATGTGTCAGCAGTACTGAAAACGGTGGATGAACTGGTCATGCAGGGAAGGGAACTGTCGCAGCTCGCTGCGGATTTTACCTGGTATCTGAGAAATCTTCTTCTGGTAAAGAGCTCTGATAATATGGAAGATGTGCTGGATGTATCAACAGAGAATCTGGTGCAGCTCAAAGAAGAAGCACAGATGATAGAGGATGAAGTGCTCTTGCGCTATATCCGTATTTTCTCGGAGCTTACCAATCAATTGAAATACGCGACGCAGAAGAGAGTTCTGCTGGAAGTGACGTTGATCAAGCTGTGCAGACCGCAGATGGAAACGACCCGGGACAGTCTGCTGGATCGAATTCGCGCTCTGGAGAAGCAGGTGGAGGAAGGGATTACAGCAGCACCTGCCGGAGAACGAGTGGTGTATGTGAACGGAGATGCGCCGGCAGAGGCGCCGAAACCAAAGCTTCCGAAGGCGATCGCAGAGGATGTAAAGCAGGTAGTGTCTAATTTCCGCGGGATTGCAAATGAAGCATCCGGTATGCTGAGAACGTATTTAAAGCAGGCAAGACTGAGTGTAGGGGCACAGAATCAGCTTCTAATCGTACTCCCGGATGAAATCAGTGCAAGTGTGGTTGGGAGCGATTCACATAAGCAGGAACTTCAGGAATTGATAGAAAAGAAAATCGGCAAAACGGTTGATATTGAAGTTCGTCAGGTTGAAAAAGGGCGGCATTTCGAGGACAGTTTTGTGGATATAGAAAAAATGATTCATATGGATATTACCATTGAAGATGAATAAAACCGGCAGCAGGGCTGTCGGGGAAGAGATTGCAGCATTCAAGGAGGATTATTATTATGGCAAAACGAGGAGGATTTCCGGGTGGAGGAATGCCGGGGAATATGGCAAATCTGATGAAACAGGCACAGAAGATGCAGCGTCAGATGGAAGAACAGGCGAAAGAGATGGAGACAAAGGAATTTACTGCAACTGCCGGAGGCGGAGCTGTGGAAGTTACTGTCAGCGGGAAGAGAGAAGTGCTTAAGGTAAAACTTCAGGAAGAAGTCGTAGATCCGGATGATATTGAGATGCTGGAAGATTTGATCGTAGCTGCTACGAATGAGGCGCTGAGACAGGTTGAGGACGCCAATGCATCTGCGATGAGTAAACTGACAGGTGGAATAGGCGGAGGAATGCCGGGAATGTTCTAAAAGAACGTACAAGGAGAATAAATCATGGATTATTACAGCAGTCAGATTACCAAATTGATTGAAGAACTGTCGAGACTGCCTGGGATCGGAAATAAGTCAGCCGCAAGGCTGGCTTTTCATATGATAAATATGCCGAAAGAACAGGTGGAACAGCTTGCAAATACGATGGTCGAAGCGCGGAACAATGTGCGGTACTGTAAAGAATGTTGCACACTTACCGATCAGGAGCTGTGCCCGATCTGCGCAAGTACAGAAAGAGATCATCAGACAATTATGGTTGTGGAAAATACAAGAGATATGGGTGCATATGAAAAAACTGGAAAATATAACGGTGTGTATCATGTGCTCCATGGAGCGATCTCTCCCATGCTTGGAATTGGACCGGGAGACATCAGGCTGAAGGAACTTATGGCACGTCTTCAAGGAGATGTGAAGGAAGTGATCATTGCGACCAATTCCAGCCTGGAAGGCGAAACGACGGCGATGTATATCAGTAAACTGATTAAACCAACCGGAATCAAGGTGAGTCGGATCGCCAGCGGAGTACCGGTAGGCGGAGATCTGGAATATATCGATGAGGTCACACTATTACGTGCACTGGAAGGACGTACTGAATTGTAGAAACAGTGAGTATAGACTGAAATGATATTTGGGAATGATTCCGGAAAGGAGCTTCATGGGAAAGAAAAAAGTCACTTCTTCAGATGTTGCGAAAGCGGCTGGCGTTTCGCAGGCCACAGTATCTATGGTGCTGAACAGAAAATATAATGTTTCTTTTTCGAAAGAGACAATACAAAAGGTGGAACAGGCTGCAGAGGAAATGGGATATGAGATTCCCAAAAGAAAGAAGCGGAAGGAAAGCCGAAAGGAGAAGCTGATCGTTGTGTTTTGCCCTAATTTGACAAATCCATATTATGTGATGCTTCTCCAGGGGATTGAAACTCGTGCGAAAGAACAGGGCTTTGGGCTGTTCATCTGTAATACGCAGCGTGAACTGAAAATGGAAGAACGTTATCTGAAAATGATGTGGGAGTTAAAACCGCTTGGGATAATTTATACATGTAATCCGAGCAGGTGTTTTATGGAACTTGTAGAAGAACTTGCGGAACACATACCGATCGTGGTCGTTAACAATCAGAATGAACGATTAAATGTTGATGCGGTAGAATTGGACAATTCTAAACTGGGCCGTCTGATGGCACGTCATCTTCTGGAACTGGGGCATCGTAAAGTCGCATATATCGCTCCTCCGCTCACAACCCGGCAGAAGCAGCGGTCCAAACGTGTGGAAGGATTCCTGAAAGAGTTTGAATCGAGAGGATTGAAACAGAATGTGATCATCAAAGCTGCGGATGAGAAAATTGATATGAGTGTTCCGAATATTGATTCAGAGTATAAGATTGGATATGACCTGACAAAAGAATTGCTGCGGGAACAGAACGATGTAACGGCTATCGTAGGGTTGAATGACATGATTGCATTCGGAATTCTGGATGCACTTCAGTCGGAAAAATACAAAGTGCCGGGAGATATTTCGGTCATGGGGTGCGATAACACGTTGTTTGCAAAGATGCACAAGGTATCGCTTACAACGATTGAACATTTTGTGGTCTTTAAAGGAAGAGATGCCTGTGATATCATTATGAAAAAAATTGCTTCGCAGAACAGCAAGGTTTCAGAATTTCAACCCATCAGCACCTATCATGTTGAATATGAACCGAAATTGATCGTGAGAGGGACAACTTCGTATGCAAAAACTAAAATTAGTTCAAAAGCAAAAAATATTAGTAATAAATTAAAAGACAAATCTTGAAAATAGCGGTAAAACAGTTGGTTGATTAGTAAAATAAGATATAAATGTAGTTAATAATTTGCGATTATTAATAAAATAAATTATTAATAAAAATACAAGGCTATTGACCAACTTCTCCTGAATGAGATATAATTTAAATAAACCGGGCGGCAGTAAAAAATGAATCAGGCTGTCGAATTGCGGAAAAGATTTCTTATATTTTAAGGAGGAGAAAAAGATGAAATTTTTCATTGACACAGCGAATGTTGAAGACATCAGAAAAGCAAATGACATGGGTGTTATCTGCGGAGTAACAACTAATCCATCACTGATCGCAAAAGAAGGACGTGTATTTTCAGAAGTTATCGCAGAGATCGCTTCTATTGTAGACGGACCGATCAGCGGAGAAGTAAAAGCTACAACAGTAGATGCTGAAGGAATGATCGCAGAAGGAAGAGAGATCGCTAAGATTCATCCGAATATGGTTGTAAAGATTCCTATGACCGTAGAAGGTCTGAAGGCTTGCAAAGCTTTAAGCGCAGAAGGAATTAAGACAAATGTTACACTGATCTTTACTGCAAACCAGGCACTTCTTGCGGCAAGAGCAGGAGCTACATATGTTTCTCCGTTCCTTGGACGTCTGGATGATATTTCTGTACGTGGAACAGATCTGATCAGCGAGATTGCAGAGATTTTCGCCGTAGCAGGTGATATTGATACACAGATCATTGCAGCAAGTGTACGTAATCCGATCCATGTAACTGACTGTGCACTTGCAGGTGCAGATATCGCAACGGTACCGTATAAAGTAATTGAACAGATGACACATCATCCGCTTACAGATGCCGGAATCGCAAAATTCCAGGCTGATTATAAGGCTGTTTTTGGAGAGTAAGTATAAACGGTCGAAAGTAACATTCATATAAACATTCCATCAGGAGGCAAATTTCATGGACAAGTTAGCACTTATGAAAACTGCAAATGAAATCCGTAAAAGTATCGTTACAGCAGTGCATGCTGCAAAATCAGGACATCCGGGCGGATCTTTATCTGCAGCAGATATTTATACATATTTATATTTTGAAGAAATGAACGTGGATCCGGCAGATCCGAAGAAAGCGGACCGTGACCGTTTTGTATTATCAAAGGGACATACTGCTCCGGGCTACTATTCTGCACTGGCTCACAAAGGATTTTTCCCGGTTGAGGATCTGACGACACTTCGTCATACTGGTTCTTATCTTCAGGGACATCCGGATATGAAACATATCCCGGGCGTTGATATGTCAAGCGGATCTTTGGGACAGGGAATCTCTGCTGCTGTTGGTATGGCGATCTCTGCAAAACTTTCCGGAGATGACTATCGTGTATACACACTTCTTGGTGATGGTGAGATTCAGGAAGGCCAGGTATGGGAGGCTTCTATGCTGGCAGGATTCAAAAAACTGGACAACCTGGTAGTGATTGTGGATAACAATAACCTTCAGATTGACGGACGTATTGATGAAGTAAATTCACCATATCCGATTGATAAGAAATTTGAAGCATTTAATTTCCATGTAATCAATATTGACGGACATAATTTCGATGAAATTGATGCTGCATTCAAGGAAGCAAGAGCTACCAAGGGAATGCCGACAGCTATTATTGCCAAGACTGTAAAGGGTAAAGGGGTTTCCTTCATGGAAGATCAGGCAGGATGGCATGGAAAAGCTCCAAATGATGAGGAGTATAAGATCGCTATGGAAGATTTAGAGAAAGTAGGTGAAGCATTATGTCAGAAGTAAAGAAAATTGCAACAAGAGAAAGCTACGGTAATGCTTTGGCAGAATTAGGTAAATTACATGATGATGTAGTCGTTCTGGATGCAGACCTCGCAGGCGCTACAAAAACCGGCGTGTTCAAGAAAGCGTTTCCGGAGCGCTTTATTGACTGCGGTATCGCGGAAGGAAATATGATGGGGGTTGCGGCAGGTATTGCTACAACAGGAAAAGTTCCTTTTGCAAGTACCTTTGCTATGTTTGCAGCAGGACGTGCATTCGAACAGGTACGCAATTCTATCGGATATCCGAAGAATAATGTAAAGATCGGAGCAACACATGCGGGTATCTCTGTGGGAGAAGATGGAGCATCTCATCAGTGTAACGAAGACATTGCTCTTATGAGAACAATTCCGGGAATGGTAGTTATCAGCCCATCTGATGATGTGGAAGCAAAGGCGGCAGTATTTGCAGCTTATGAGCATCAGGGACCGGTTTATATGCGTTTTGGAAGACTTGCAGTTCCGGTAATTAATGACAACCCGGACTATAAATTTGAAATCGGAAAAGGTATCGTATTAAGAGAAGGAAAAGATGTAACGATTGTTGCAACCGGACTTGAGGTCAGCGAATCTCTTGCAGCAGCAGAAAAACTGGCAGCAGACGGAATTGATGCGAAAGTGATCAACATTCATACGATCAAACCGCTGGATACCGAGCTGATTCTTGCGGCAGCAAAGGAAACGGGAAAAGTTGTTACAGTTGAGGAACATTCTGTAATTGGCGGCCTTGGAAGTGCTGTGTGTGACGTGTTATCTGAAAATTGCCCGACGCCGGTTCTGAAAATCGGTGTAAATGACGTATTTGGCGAATCTGGTCCGGCAAAAGAGCTGATTGTGAAATATGGTCTGGACGCTGACAGTATTTATGAAAAAGTAAAAGCATTTGTAAAATAGTTGTTTTATCTGAAGTGAAAAACAGGCGGTTTTCGAAAACGAAAACCGCCTGTTTTTCGATCAAATCTTATGTTTTTCCTAAATTTATCAAAAATACTATAGAAAATGCGGCTATTCTGGTATACTAACAATGTCAAAAAAATGCAGCTCTTTATGGAAAGAGTGAGGGAGGAAATTATGCAGGCTTTCCGAAAAAGAATGGCAGGGCGTCTTCAGAAACTCCGCCGTGAATGGAATAAGGAATTCTATGATTGTATCCGTGATGTTGCAGAACATCCGGTGGTGCTCCGTATGAAATTGTATCCGCACCACGGTAGCAGTAATTGTTATCAGCATTGTATGCACGTCGCATATTATAATTATCAATGGTGCCGCTTTTTTAAGCTGGATGCACGTTCGGCGGCCAGAGGAGGAATGCTGCATGACCTGTTTTTATATGATTGGCATACACATGCCAGAAAAACAGGGGACCATTTTCACGGTCTGACACATCCTGAAACAGCATTGAAGAATGCGGAAAAATTTTTTGATCTGAATGACATTGAACGTGATATTATACGAAGTCATATGTGGCCGGTTACATTTTTTACAATCCCACATACCAGAGAAGCCTGGATTACGACCCTGACAGACAAATATTGTGGAGGATGCGAGACAAGTCGGCGAAAAAATGCAGATACAACAAGAATTCGAAGAGATTTGTCCCGGCTTGTCGAGTATTTTAATTATCTGATAGACACAAAGCGATAAAATAATTGATTTCCATATGCTATCATAAGCCAAATAATTATTTTGATGAGGTGAGAGTATATGGAAAACAGATTTCCCAAAAACGTACGTCAGATAGGAAATGTAAGTGATACTCCAAAGATTTATGTAGAAGATTATGTAGATACCTTTTTGAGCCAGATTTGTGAAAATACAGATGAGGAACCGGTGGGGGCGTTCCTGGTCGGTCGTATAGTGAGATCAGATGATCAGGAGGTTGTGTATATTTCCGGTGCGGTCCGTATGGAAGAGATAGGGATTGATGGAATGGATATTGTGATCGCAAGGGAGACATGGGAGAAAGCTCGGGAAGATTGCAGTGAGTATTTCGGTGGAAGAGAGATGCTTGGATGGTTCATAAGTCTTCCGGGATATCCTGCCGTATTAAATAGTAATTTGCGGCAACTGCATGAGCAGTATTTTGGTAAAAGTGGGACGGTTTTGATTTTGAAAGAACCATCGGGGACAGATGAGTTGTTTTTCGCACATAAATATGGTGAGCTGATGCCGATAGGAGGCCATTATATTTATTATGAAAAAAATCCGGCCATGCAGAATTATATGGTAAGCGCAAGAAAACAGATCGGCGTGACTCCCAGTGAAGCTGTGGAAGATAAGGCTGCAAAGGAGTTTCGTAATATTGTAAAAGAAAGATTTGAGTTTCAGGAACAAAAGCGTAATTCCAGATTTATGTATGCGGCCAGTGTCTTTCTGGTTCTTGTTGTATTGGTGATGGGAGTTACGACGATCAATAATTATGATAAAATGCGTTCCGTTCAGTCATCTGTGGAAGATATAAAAGAAAGTGTTGCAAGAAATGAAGAAAGATCTGGTACTGAAGAGACCACAGAGGCCTCAGCTTCCGGAGACAGTGTCACAGCTATGATGGAAGAGAAAAAACCGGAGAATCCGAGCGGAGAAGAAGAAAGTACAGCACAGCCTGAAAATGAGAATCAGGGAGAAGGGGATGGGGGAGAAACGTCAGACGATACTTCAGGAAATTTAGATGGGGCACAGGCGGATATAGCAGGCAATACGGCTTCCAGTACGATCCAGGAGATGAGTGAAGATATTTACATTGTACAGAAGGGCGATACGCTTGCTAAGATCAGTAAAAGAGTTTACGGTGATATCGGACATGTAGATGCTATCTGCAGGATGAATGGGCTTGAGGACGGGGATTTGATCTTCATTGGACAGAAATTATTGCTGCCCTAGAGCAGAAAGTGATATACTATATAATAAATGACGGAAAGAAAAAGGACACGATATGGGAGTTATAGTAGAGTTACGAGATCCTATGGGGGATCTGCAGGAAAAAATAAAGGTGCACAGACGCCGTATACGGAGAAAAGGAATTTTGACGATTTTAACGATTTTGGCGGCGGTTATCAGTACATTTCTTTTGATCGAGGTGCAGACATATGGCCAGACAAGGGTGATGCAGGAGTATGGAAGCGGAGGAAATAATGGCGGCAGCTATGTGCAGTTTTCAACGGGAGTATTGAAGTATAGTCGTGATGGAATTGCTTTTCTGAATAAAAAAGGAGAGGAACAGTGGAATCAGCCTTATCAGATCAAGAATCCTTTGGTGCATGTAGCTGGCAATTCTGCAGCGACGGCAGATCGAGGAGGAAATGATATTTATGTATTTGATAAGAAAGGACTTCGTGGTGAAATTCACACAAATTATCCAATAGAACAGTTCGCAATTTCGGAAAATGGAATTGTAAGTGTACTGCTCAAAAATGAGAGTACACCGCAAGTAGTGTGTTATGATGCGGCAGGGAATGTACTGGTTGAGCACAGAACTTCCTTGAGTGGACAAGGTTATCCAATCGGGATGTCGCTTTCGCCGAATGGAACGATACTTCAGATTTCTTATTTATGCGTAGCAGATGGAGTAGAGGCGACTCGAGTGGCGTATTATGATTTTGCAAATACTGACGAAGAATACGGTGTGCCGGTGGCAGAAGAGATTTATAAAAACCAGGTAATTCCTGTATCTTTTTTCGCAAACAATAAAACATCAGTCCTTATCGGTGATGGGGCGTTCTTGATTTACAGAGGTACAAATCAGCCGGAATTGTCAAAAACAGTGGAAATTGAAAAAGAAATAAAAAGTGTTTTCTATGATAAAGAATATATTGGATTTATATTACAAAATGTGGGAACAGAAGGCTATGAACTGAGACTTTATAATATGTCCGGTAATCTGGCATTGTCCAGAGATTTTGAAGGGGAGTACAGTAATATTAAAGTTTCAAATGGCAATGTTATCATGTATGATGGAAAGAAGAGTTTGATTTATTCTGAACTTGGGGTAAAAAAATTTGAAGGGGAGATGGATAAAGAGATTATGGAGATCCTGCCACTTCAGGGAATAAATAAATACTTAGTGATGAACGCCGATGGTATAGCAGAAATTCGTCTGGTGAAATAGGAGTGCGTATGAATTGGTTATTGATTATAGTTGTTGGTATCTTATTAGTAGGAGTACTTGTCGGATTTGTAAGAGGGGCCGTGCGGATTGCGGTGTCATTAGTTGCGACGCTTTTTACGATTGCGGTGGTATTTGTTGCTACGCCTTATGTGAGTAAGGCAGTCATTTCCCTTACTCCGGTGGATGAAATGTTGGAAAAACAATGCATTCATACTGTTACAAAATTAATTTCCGGAGGACAGACAGCAGAGGGATTGACGGAAGAACAGGTGAGAGCAGTACTGGCTGGAGCGGGAGTTACAGAAGAACAGTTGGCGACGGCGGGAATTACAGTGCAGGATATTGTGGATGGAAAGGTATCGGGTGAGGATCTCGCAAAATATGGAATTTCCCCAGGAATTCTGGAGGGACATACGCAGGAAAAAGCAGCGGAAATTCTGAATGATGCGGAGATACCGCGCCAGGCTCAGATTGCGGCAATTGAGGGATCCGATATTCCGGATGTGTTTAAAGAATTGCTTTTGAGCAATAATAACAGCGAAGTTTATCGTGCATTGGGAGCCACTACTTTCATGGAATATATCAGCAAATATTTTGCTAAGCTGGTTATTGATATTATCTCCTTTTTGGGAACATTTGTTATTGTGACAATCGTTGTAAGAGCAATCGTATTTGCTTTGGACTTCGTTACTGAGCTGCCGGTTCTGGGAATCCTGAACAGATTGGCAGGAATGTTTGTAGGTGCATCTATTTCCTTGATTATTGTTGGGTTTATTTTTGTAGGAATCACATTATTATATACGACTGAGATTGGAAAAACACTTATGGGAATGATTCGTGAAGATGAATTTCTGACATTATTATACGAACATAATTACATAATGAAATTAATAACTGTATTTAGATAGATACAGGAAATTATACGGTTATAAAAAAATATATAATGTAACTGGAAAAATCTATATTAAACTATCTGAATTGCATAAAAAAAATAAAAAAGAGAAAAAACATTGACAATTAAGGAAGTAAGTGGTAAGATATGACTCGTTGACCGGACAGGAATCAGAAATGAGGGGCCGGGCAGCGGGTCATAACTGATTTCCGAAAGGGCTGAGACAGAGGTCAGGGGGCGGCATGCAGAAGTCTGATAAGAAAAAAGTTGTTGACAAACGTCGAAAGATGTGATAACCTATTTAAGCTGTCGATCTGAAGAACAGAGTTCCGAAGAACGGATCGGCAAAAAAGAAAAATAAAAAAGTCTTGACAGAAGCTTGAAGATGTGATAATCTAATATAGCTGTCGCGAGACAGAGAAGAAAGAACATTGATAACTAAACAATAGACAACAACCCTGAAAATTCTTTAAGAGATTTTTCAAGAACGGTTGAATCGACAGATTTAACAAACCTAAAAACAGTAAGAAGGAA
>NZ_JBQHSG010000039.1:0-18557 GCF_052066375.1 Bariatricus sp. HCP28S3_A7 | reverse complement strand
ATATAATCTGTATCGCAGGATACGAAACGGAGTAGAAACGATTCCCTCAATTCTTCGAAGAAACTATCATCTGGAAAAGCTTCCTCGTGGAAAACAAAGAGGAAGGTTCTTCTTCGGAAGTAAAATTGCAGCGTTGAATTTTAGAAAATTCTTTCACTATGTGAAAGGGTCTTTGAATTATGCAGAAACTCCTATACTGGCATAAGAATATGGGAAGGGTATAGTTACAATCGACACCAAATATACCGAAAACTACGGTAGAAACTTATAAATAGCAACAAAAAGCAAAAAAAGGACGTTCGATGCCAGGGCTTTTGACCCCAGCATCCGTGGCAAAAGAAACGTCCCTACATATTTTTCAGGAAAGCTCTATAGCCTTTTACTGCCTCGTACACATCAGCCTTGCTACTGACTTCATATGGTGCGTGCATGGAAAGTACGGCAACACCGCTGTCGATGACTTCCATTCCGTACTGTGCCATGATGTAAGCGATGGTTCCGCCGCCGCCCACATCAACTTTACCGAGTTCAGCAAACTGATATGTAACTTCTGCATCGTCCATAACTTTGCGAATCTTTGCGAGGTATTCTGCGTTTGCGTCGTTGGAACCGTTCTTTCCGCGGCTTCCGGTAAATTTGTTGAATGCAAGTCCTTTGGTGAAGAATGCGGAACTGCGTTTTTCGAATGCGTCTGCAAACATCGGATCATAAGCTGCGCTTACATCAGAAGAAAGCATTCTGGAATTTGCCAGTGCACGGCGTACCTTCAGTTCGGATTCTCCTTCTGTCAGAGCGATCAGTTCTGCAACAACATTTTCGAAGAAACGGGAATGCATACCAGTTGCGCCAACACTTCCGATTTCTTCTTTATCTACCAGCAGGCAGCATCCTGTACGGGAAGCTGACTCCACATCCAGCATTGCAAACAGGGAGGTAAATGCGCAGACTCTGTCATCCTGTCCGTATGCAAGGATCATGCTGCGGTCAAATCCGAGATCTCTTGCTTTTCCTGCCGGAACGATTTCCAGTTCTGCAGACGCGAAATCTTTTTCTGAAATTCCATAGGTCTCTTCCAGAATCTTAAGTACGTTCGCTTTGATGGTATCTTTTTCTTCTTTTTCCAGATCCTCAGCCTGCTCGATCGGACGATTTCCGATTAGAAGATCGAGCTTCTCACCTTCGATCACTGCATTAGCCTTTTTCTCCATCTGCTGTGCGGAAAGATGCACAAGCAGATCGGTGATTACGAATACCGGATCGCTCTCTTTCTCACCGATACTGATATTTACAACAGAACCGTCAGTCTTTGCCACTACACCGTGAAGTGCCATCGGTCCTGTCACCCACTGATATTTCTTAATTCCGCCATAATAATGTGTATCCAGATAAGCCAGTCCTTCACTCTCATAAAGTGGATTCTGCTTTACGTCGATACGCGGTGAATCGATATGGGCCCCCAGAATATTCATACCGTTCGAGATCGGCTCTTCTCCGATACGGAACATAGCGATCATCTTTTCCATACATACTGCGTAAACCTTATCCCCGGATTTGAGCGGTGTGCCTTCAGCCATCACTTCTTTGACATCGCGGTATCCGGCTTCTTTTGCCATCTCTACCGCCAGAGCGATGCATTCACGCTCTGTCTTTCCTTTATCAAGGCAGTCCTTGTATTTTTCGTTAATCTCATGAAGCTCTTTCAGCTGCTCCTCGCCATAAGAATTCCACAGATTCTTTTCTTCCATTTTATTCCATACCTCTCTTTCTGAAATCAGCCGGTTGTCCGACTATTCTTTTACAGTATAAGCATCTTCGGGCGCGAAATCAAGTCAAATCGGCAAGCAATTCCGAAAGCATTTCCTGCATCGTTTTCCCGGAAACCGGATGACGTTTGTGGGGTGCGATTTCCACCATAGGTTCCAGCACGAATGTACGGTTCTGCATATCCGCATGCGGCACACAAAGGTCATCATCCTCAATAATTTCATGGTCGTAGAGAAGAATATCCAAATCAAGCGTTCTGGGTCCCCAATGGATCGTTCGCTCTCTTCCCGCCTCTTTTTCCAGCTCATGAAGCCTGTCCATCAATTCATGCGGTGTCAAAAGAGTCTCCAGCTTCACCGCACCATTCAGGAATTCATCCTGCTCTACTCTTCCATAAGGCTCTGTCGCAATCAATTTGGATACTTTCAGAAGCCGACACCCCTTTGTATGTGCAAGTCCATCCAGTGCTGATTCGATATAGCGTTTCTTATCCCCCATGTTGGATCCAACAGCCACATATACCTCATGCCACTTTCTGCTTATCTCCACAGATGCCGTATCAAGAGGAAGGGCGATCGGAGCCCAGGGCTTCTTAATCTCCAGATCCACCTGCCGTATACGGGGATCCGATTCAAGGACAGTCTCCGCCAGATGCTCTGCCACCGATTCGATCAGTTTAAATGTATTCTTTTCCATCTCATCCTTAATCAAATGACAAATGGTTCCGTAATTAACAGATTCATCAAGCAAGTCCGTTATTCCTGCTTTTCGTGTATTTAAATGAATCGCACAGCTTACCAGGAATTTCTGTCCCAATACTGTTTCTTCAGGAAATACACCATGATTGGCAAATACTTCCAGGTCTTTTATCTTAATCTTGTCCATTTTCATTTCTCACCTACTCTTTCCTGTATTTCTTCTTTCCTGCTCCCTTCGTCTCGTTTGTTCTATGGTCGCTTCAAAATTGCTTCCGTCATCCGGATCGCCCTGCGGTTTTTCTCGGCATCATGCACACGAACAAATCCATATCCGCACTGCACTGCCATCACAGTCGTCACAAGGGTTCCCTCTTCCCGTTCTGTCACCGGGAGATCCAAAGTAAGCCCGATCATCGATTTTCTGGACGTACCAAGCAGCATCGGATAGCCCAGTTCATTGAAACGATCCAGATGTTTCATAACATCCAGATTCATTTCATACGTCTTTCCGAATCCTACCCCCGGATCCAGCATAATCTTGTCATCCGCTATGCCTGCCTCTTTTGCCGCACGGATACATTTCTGCAGATCACAACACATATCTTCAATCAGATTTTCATAGATCGCCTCACTGCGGTTATGCATCAGACAGCAGGCGACATCATATTTTTTCACCAGAGGTGCCATCTCCTCATCATATAAAAAGCCCCAGATATCATTTACCATATCCGCGCCGGCCTGAAGTGCCGCCCCCGCCACCCTGCTTTTGTAGGTATCGATTGACACCGGCACATCAAAATTCTTCTTTACCGCCTCGATAAGAGGTGTAACTCTTTCTATTTCCTCTTCCTCAGTAATCTGCTGATGTCCGGGGCGGGTGGACTCTCCCCCTATATCCAGAATATCGCATCCACCTTTCAAGAGTTCCTCTGTGTGGCGCATAGCCGCATCATAATTGTTCCATTTTCCACCATCAGAAAAAGAATCCGGTGTCACGTTTAGAATTCCCATGATATATGTGTGATTTTTCACATCAAATTCTCTATTCCCGATTTTCATTTTCTCCATCTTCCTTCCATAAATCTTATTTGCACAAATCACCAGATGATCCGAAGATTCTTCTTCTCTTCTCCCCAGTCACACGCTTCTTTTGCCGTGCACGCAAAACAATTCCGGGAAGTTTTATCCGCATCATACAGTACTTCTGCCAACTTGTTCCCTCTCCCATTTTCTTTCGAATGCTCTCTGTGACTCAGAATTGCAAGCAAAATGCCCTTTTTCTCGTCTTCTTCGAATCCTGTATCCTCGAGGATCTGCTCCGCAATCTGCGCGCTTGCCTGCTCATGCGGAATTTTCTGCGCATACTGCATCCATTTTCCAATATCATGCAGTACAGCAGCAGCATAAATCGATTCCTTTGAAATCCCGTATCCTCTTTCCATGGAAAATATATATGCTAACCTGGCCACATCCAGAAAATGCTGCATATCATGTCCGCAGAAAATCCGATTCATTTCTTCCTGCCTGTTCTTTTCCATACACTCGACATAGAGCGGATGCGTACAGATCCGATGCACCCGCTCCATTTTTATTATTTCTTCCTGTTTCCTGCTCTGTTCCATTGTTATCAATTACTCCGCGCACATTCTGCTTTACTCTCTGATCATCTGAAAGAACATATTCTGCAGTCTTTCTTCCTCTGCAAATGCTCCCCTCGTCACAACGCTGACCGTCTTACTTCCAGGCTTTTTCACACCGCGCATAGTCATGCACATGTGTTCCGCTTCTGCCATCACCATAACTCCTTTCGGGTTCAGATGCTCCATCAGTGCATCCGCAATCTGAGCCGTCATCTGTTCCTGAAGCTGAAGCCTTCTGGCATATACCTCCACAGTTCTGGCGAGCTTGCTTAAGCCCACCACTTTTCCGTCCGGAATATATGCAATATGAACCTTCCCATAAAACGGAAGCATGTGATGTTCACACATGGAGTAAAATGTAATATCCTTTTCTACCACCATCTCATTATTTCTAACGGTAAATGTCTTCTTCAGGTGCTCTCCTGCATCCTCATCCATTCCGCCGCAAATTTCTTCGTACATTCTGGCGATACGATCCGGCGTCTCCACCAACCCTTCTCTTGTCGGATCTTCTCCGATTCCTTCCAACAGGAGCCTGACTGCCTGTTCCACTTTCTTGCGATCTACCATGACTTTTCTTCCTTTCCTTCCGCACATATGCGGATTACCTCTCCCAGATAAGAGAGAGAACCAAATACCAGCACCACTCCGTCTTTCCCTGCATTTTGCCTGGCAAACGCCAATGCTTCTCGGATACTTCCAGCCACCTCAGCCGGAACCCCCTCTTCTTTCAGGTACTGAGCCAGCTTCTCCTTGTCAAGCGTTCGTTCCCGGTTCGGCAGATCCACCGTATACGCCTTTTCCAGATAAGGTGCCATGATCCCAGTCATCACTTTTGCCTCTTTATCCTTAAATACACCCATAACCGCCGTAATCCTTCTGCCCGCCAGATAACACCCGATATTCTCGGCAAGTCTTTCTGCGGCATCCCGATTATGTGCTCCGTCGACGATCACAAGCGGTTCCTCATCAAGAGCCTGGAATCGCCCCGGCCAGCACACTTGATCCAGTCCCTTCCGGACAGCCTGGTCACTGATCCCCAGCCCGGTATCCTTCAATGCTTCTATCGTTTCCAGCACAGTTACAGCATTGTCAATCTGATATCTTCCTGCCAGATTCAATCTCAGATTCTCATACTTTCCGTAGGAAAATCTCTGTCCCAGAATGTCCTCTTCCAGTATGACCGCCTTTTCCGGCAAGGCTTTGTACATCCTGCATCCGCATTCTTCCGATTTCTTTTTGAGAACCGCAAGAACTTCTTCCCTTTGTCCGGCCGTTACTACCACAGCCCCCGGTTTTATGATTCCGGCTTTCGTTTCCGCAATCTCCTCCAGCGTATTTCCCAGAATTCCCACATGATCCATACTGATCGAGGTAAATACACAGACCTTCGTCGTCTCCACAATATTCGTTGCATCCAGGAGTCCTCCCATTCCGGTCTCCAGCACAACATAGTCACAAGCATGTTTTCGAAAATACAGAAATGCGATGGCCGTCTCAATCTCAAATACAGTAGCTGTGAGGCCTGTTTTTTCTTCCACCTTTTCTGCCGCCTGCTTTACTTCAGACACAAAAAGAGCGAGCTCGTCTTCCGCCATCCATTGACCATTGATCTGAAATCGTTCCATATAGTCCATGACCGTCGGTGACACATATCTTCCCACACAAAGCCCTGCCTCCTGCAAAATACAGGAAAGGCAGGCGAGAACAGACCCCTTCCCATTGGTACCTGCTATATGTATAAATTTCAAATCGTTTTGCGGATTTCCAAGCTCGCCAAGTAAGCTCTTTATACTATCTAAGCCAAGTACACTTCCGTATTTCGATACATGATCCAAATATACCCTTGCTTCTTCGTATAACATTATTTATTTCCTTCCAATGATGTTTTTCAACAGTTCCCTCTATTCTAACACACATTGCCGAAATAAAAAAGAGATTTTTATCACAACAGTGCACCACTACGATGCACTGCTGCATGACATCCATCTATTCGTACAGTGGATATTTGTCACAGATTTTCGTCACTTCCCTGCGGATTTCATCAAATTTACTGTCAAAATCCGTAACCGTCTTCTTAATCAGTTTTGCAATCACACGCATGTCCTCTTCCTTCAGGCCGCGAGTTGTAACCGCCGGTGTTCCGATACGGATTCCGCTTGTGACAAACGGACTTGCCGGATCATTCGGCACTGCATTCTTATTCACAGTGATATATACTTCATCCAGACGTTTCTGCATTTCCTTACCAGTCACACCCATGTTCTGCAGGTCGACCAGCATCAGATGATTATCGGTTCCGCCGCTCACGAGGTTGAAGCCTTCTTCCAGCATTCCTTCAGCCAGCACCTTTGCATTCTTCACAATCTGCTGCTGATATTCCTTGAACTCCGGTTTCAATGCCTCTCCGAAGCAGACAGCCTTCGCTGCAATGATATGTATCAAAGGTCCGCCCTGTGTCCCCGGGAAAATAGCTTTATCAATCGCTTTTGCATATTCTTCTTTGCACATGATTATTCCGCCTCTCGGTCCGCGGAGCGTCTTATGTGTGGTCGTCGTCACAACATCCGCATACGGAACCGGACTCTGATGAAGTCCTGCTGCAACAAGCCCTGCAATATGTGCCATATCGACAAATAAATAGGCGCCTACCTCTTTTGCAATGTCAGCAAAGATGTCAAACCGGATCTCTCTCGGATAAGCAGAAGCTCCTGCAACGATCATTTTCGGCTTACACTCTTTGGCAATTCTACGGATTTCATCATAATCGAGGAATCCCTCGTCGTTGACATTATACGGTACGAAATGATACAAAAGGCCGGACATATTGACCGGTGAGCCATGAGTCAAATGGCCTCCATGCGCCAGATTCAGCCCCATAACCGTATCTCCCGGCTTGAGAAATGCCTGATAAACAGCCATATTGGCGCTTGCCCCCGAATGTGGCTGTACGCAGACATGATCACAGCCGAAAAGCTTTTTTGCACGCTCGATTGCAAGATTTTCAAGAATATCCACATCTTCACAGCCGCCATAATAGCGTTTTCCCGGATATCCTTCCGCGTATTTATTGGTAGGTACCGTTCCCATCGCCAACATAACAGCCGGGCTTACGATATTCTCAGATGCGATCAGCTCCAGATTCCTTCTCTGCCGTACCAGCTCCAACCCGAGTGCTTCGCCCACCTCCTTGTCATATTCACGAATGTAGTTCATGACATCTGTAATCATATTCATGGTCTTCTCCTCCTGTTCTTTTCTGCAAAAAGCAGGCAAAAAACTTTCACTTCAAAGTCTTCTGTCTGCTTTTCCTTTTTTTCACACAAGACCTTTTCGCAAGTTAAATCCTAGTATATAAACGGCTCCCTGCAAAGTCAAGCGTTAAATAATTATTTTATTTATTACAGCATCTCGATAAATGCCGCAATTCTTGTATTCAGCTGTCCGAGATCAGACTGGGAATAGTCCGTCTCCACGGAAATATACGGAATACCCTTTTCTTCATTTACAAATTTCATGATCTTTCTTGTTTCCACGCTATAAGTATGGCATGCCTGGAGAACCATCTCCACAACACCGTCCACCTTGTACTCATCGATCAGTCTTCCCAGAAGCTCCAGACGATTCGGGTTCGGAGTCATAACAGAACAGCCGATATTCAGATACCTTCTTGCCAGCGCATCGTATACATCCGGATTGTCTTCATCTACCAGCTTGTCAATAGACTTCGCTCCGGAGCAGTTTTCAAATGCAACAACCACACCGCCGTTACTCTCAATTGATTTTACGACTTTGACCGTTGCACCGCCGATCGGACATCCCGTAACCAGGATTCTCTTCTTCTTCGGCTCCATCTTTCCCTCCGCATACTCTTTCAGGATCTTATCCGTCAGCGCATTGACCTCCTCCGGAAGCTTCTTTCTGTCAAATTTAAATGTACTTCCATAGAGAACATTGAACAGATTCTCTCCGCTGATCGGAGTCGGATCATTTTTCATTACCTCATACAGTCTCTTGAGCGCCCTTCTGCCCTCATTCTGAATCCGGATGGCCTCCCGGATCTGTTCCTCCGTGATCTCCACTTCAAACTTTTCTTCCAGATACTCCTTAAACCGGATGATTTCTTTCTTCCAAAGCTTCAGGCTCTCTTCTTTCTGCGTATTTGGAAGCTCCATGATGAACATTTCTTTAAATTCAGACATATATTCATACATTTTTTTCTTACCGTCACAGGTCGTTTCCCCTACAACCACATCAGAGAAATAGAAGAACGGACATTTATCGCTTACAGCAAAACCGTAACTTGCTTTGATAAGCGGGCATAAGTTTCTCGGCAGATCCCGTTCTGCGATCGGGATCGTCTCATCTGTCATCGAGCAAAGTCCGACCGTAACCGCGCCCATCGCCATGGCGATCTCCTGCGGGAAATAGGTACAATAGGAACCTACAACCGGAATATTCTGATCTTTTATCTCCTTCATTGCCAAAAATGACTTTTTGCGCTGCTCCGCAAACTCTTCAAAAACCTCTGGTAATTCTTTGATAATTTCCATTTTCTTTTCCTCCATAAATAAATCATGAGATTTTTCCCAGATGCCTGCTGATTTCTCCGCATTTCATCCTATCTTTCATTATAAATTTCCCGATCCGCACATACAAATTTAAAATTCTGATAAATCTTGTCATTTATAGAGTATATCTATACCATAAAACAACCTCACCATATACTTATTTACGCAAAATGAAAGAGCCCGGTATCCCAGACTCTTTCCATTCCTATATTACCATTCAAATTTCTTTTCAAAATAAGCTTTCAGATCTTCGATCTTTACTCTTTCCTGCTGCATAGTATCGCGGTCACGAACCGTAACTGCTCCATCTTCTTCTGACTCAAAATCATAAGTAACACAGAACGGTGTTCCGATTTCATCCTGACGACGGTATCTCTTTCCGATATTTCCTCTGTCATCAAATTCACAGTTGTAGTATTTGCTCAGCTCTGTGTAAACCTTTTCCGCGCCTTCATTCAATTTCTTTGAAAGCGGAAGTACACCGATCTTAACCGGAGCAAGAGCCGGATGGAAATGAAGAACTGTACGTTTTGTACCGTCTTCCAGATCTTCTTCATCATACGCGCCGCAAAGGAAAGCAAGTACCATACGGTCTGCACCGAGTGACGGCTCAATAACGTATGGAATGTATTTTTCATTTGTCTCATCATCGAAATAGGTCATATCCTGTCCGGATACATTCTGATGCTGAGTCAGGTCATAATCGGTTCTGTCTGCGATTCCCCACAGCTCGCCCCATCCGAACGGGAAGAGGAATTCTACGTCTGTAGTAGCTTTGCTGTAGAAAGAAAGCTCTTCTTTGTCATGATCTCTGTAACGGACTTCGTCTTCTTTTAAGCCAAGTGTATAGAGCCAGTCCAGACAATATTTCTTCCAGTATGCGAACCACTCAAGATCGGTATCCGGTTTGCAGAAGAACTCAAGCTCCATCTGCTCGAACTCACGGGTACGGAATGTGAAGTTACCCGGTGTGATCTCGTTACGGAACGATTTACCGATCTGGCAGATACCAAACGGAAGTTTCTTTCTTGAAGTACGCTGTACATTCTTGAAGTTTACAAAGATACCCTGAGCCGTTTCCGGGCGCAGATAAACAACGTTCTTTGCATCTTCTGTTACACCCTGGAATGTCTTAAACATCAGGTTGAATTCGCGGATCTCTGTGAAATTATGCTTTCCGCAGGTCGGACACGGGATCTCATGTTCTCTCACAAATGTTTCCATCTGTTCATGTGACCATCCGTCAATACTATCCGGAAGATCAATTCCATTTTCCTTGGCGTAATCTTCAATCAATTTATCTGCACGGAAACGTTCATGACATTCTTTACAATCCATCAGCGGGTCACTGAATCCGCCCAGATGTCCGGATGCCACCCATGTCTGCGGGTTCATCAGAATTGCACAGTCTACACCAACGTTGTATGGATTCTCCTGTACAAACTTTTTCCACCATGCTTTCTTAACATTATTCTTTAATTCCACCCCGAGGTTACCATAATCCCATGTGTTGGCAAGCCCACCGTAGATTTCAGACCCAGGATACACAAAACCTCTTGACTTTGCTAAAGCTACAATTTTGTCCATTGTCTTTTCTACCATAATACCAATCCTCGCATTCTCTTCTTTTTTACAAAGACAATTGTTTCTACTAAAAATACACTTATCTTTGTGTGATTATCCTATTATACAGAGAGAATCCATATTTTGCAAGCATTCCTGCCATTTTTTTAACATATTGCGTCCAAAAAAATACATAATCAGCTATTATTTTAAGAAAATTCAGTCATTTTACCCCTGTATCCGTTCCATGTCCGGAGTTTTTTCTCTGGTCTCATCCCGATTTTCTTTATGTTTTTCAATAACATCCTGACAGATTTCCATACCTTTATAACTGAGATAATCTTCCACCCGCCCCGTCTGCGTAAATTTTTCCCAAAAGCACTCTTTCATCCCGGTCACCTCACCTGTTCTTCTGTTTCACAGCGTCCATAAACGCTGCTCATTATTAGGTTGTCCAATGACTTATGGGATATACTTTATAATATCTGGCAACTTTTTTTACAGCCAAAACCCTTGACAAATTCGTTTAGATTCCCGCAATCTGTTCCAGAATCTCCAGTGATTTAAAACGCTTCTCCACATATACATCCAGATACCGCTCCATTACTTTTCCGAACTCGTCCAAAACCTCATCACTCAAAGTAAACGCAAACAGTTTTTCAATCGAAGATGTCTCTACGTACTGCATGGCATAAAGTGTCGAACTGTTCAGTTTTATTATGTCATACACGCTCCGGCTGCATGCACTGCAGACAATGCCACCTTTTTTTGCACTGAATAACAGGCTTTTCTCTGTACTTCCACAGGATACACACTGGAATACCTGCGGTCCTTCTCCGTTGATGCTCACCGCTTTCAGTTCAAAGATATACCGGACCAGACGCAGCGGAATCAGTCTCTTTGTAAGTGCCCGCATGCTTTGGTAAAGCAGCTTCAGCATTTCTCGTTCGTCATTCGATTCTCTGGTATAATAGTCTGCAAATTCCAGAAAATAAAACGCATAATATGCCGCTTCCACATCCGTCCTCAGCTCCGCGAAATAGTTGGAAATATCCGCAGACTGGATCGTATACGAAGTCCGCCCTTCGAACATCGAAAAGACACCAAAAGAACAGGGAGCCGTGACCCCCGCCAAATGGCTCTGCGGACGTCTGGCCCCCTTGGCAAATGCAGATATTTTTCCTCTCTCCTTTGTCAGGATCACGACCCGTCTGTCGTATTCCCCGACCGGCGATGCCGAAAGTACCATCCCCGTCAAAGTGACGATCTGACTCATCTTTCCTGCCTCCTGCTTCCTGCATATTTTCAGGTCTGCCTTGTTCTCTTTCGTTTCATTTAAAGTCGATTATTCTTCATCTTCCCGGTAGCCAAAGTTCTTAATCAGGAAATCACTATCCCGCCAATCCTTCTTCACTTTGACCCACAATTGAAGATTTACCTTCATGTCCAGCATTTTCTCAATCTCAAATCGCGCAGTGCTGCCAATTTTCTTAAGCATGGCTCCCTGTTTTCCGATAATGATTCCCTTGTGGGAGTCCCGCTCACAGATGATCGTAGCCTCAATATCCATCACTTTCTTGCGCGCCTTCATTTTCTCGATCGAAACTGCAATCCCGTGCGGGATCTCTTCGTTCAGACAGTGCAATGCCTTCTCCCGGATGATCTCTGCAACAATCTGCCGCTCCGGCTGATCCGTGACGGTATCCTCATCGTAAAACTGCGGGCCATACGGAAGATATTTCATAATTACCTTCAGCAGTTCTTCGGTATTATCTCCTGTCCTTGCGGAAACCGGAACGATATCCGCAAAATCAAAGATCTCACTGTATTTCGCAATACACGGAAGCACATCTTCTTTTTTCACAGAATCCACTTTATTGATCACCAGAACGACCGGTGTATTCACCTTTTTCAGCTGCTGTACGATATGCTGCTCGCCGGCTCCGATAAAGGTCGTGGGCTCGACCAGCCAGAGCACCACATCCACTTCATTCAGGGTACGTTCCGCAACATTTACCATATATTCACCAAGCTTATTCTTGGCTTTATGAATTCCGGGCGTATCCACAAAAACGATCTGCCCTTTCTCCGTTGTCAGAACCGTCTGGATCCGGTTTCTTGTCGTCTGCGGTTTGTTGGATGTGATCGCAATCTTCTGCCCGATCAGATAATTCATCAACGTTGATTTTCCCACGTTCGGTCTTCCGATGAGTGTCACAAATCCCGATTTATAATCTGCTCTCATGTATCCTCCTTCTCCTCGCTGCCCATTGCAGCCTTTCTTTCTAGAATAAATCCTTTACTTCCATAAAGACATCTTTTTCTTCTTCGATCTTCGCTTCATTTCCGATCACACAGATCTGATTTCCGGCAAGTACTGCCTTCGCCACAGGAGCCAGAGCGCGAATATCCTCCTGCGTAGCCTCAAGGATCTGCTGCCGTTCTGTACGAATCATCTCTTCACTCACATGATTCATATACAGATTCATGGAGCGATCCCCTTTTGCTGCCGGTGTCATCGGCTGATCAATATTGCTGATGGTCCCGATGATATATTTGGTCATGTCACGCTCACTTACGGTGAAATTCTCCAAATACTCCGGAACACCGTCATAGACTTCCAGCGTCTTTTTCAGGTTCGGATCACGATAAGACACAAAATATCCCTCACCAATCCGGTTGAAATTACTCATGCATCCGTAAGCTCCGCCCTTCACGCGGATGTTAACCCAGAGATATTCATAGCTCATAATCACCTTCAGAATCTGAAGCGCTCCGGTATAGGATTCGCCCGCATCGATAAAGTTTCCGGCTTTTGCGGCAAACTGTACTTTAGATGAGGTCTTGAAGCCTTCATTTTTCTGCTCGCACCGGATCACGCATGCCGGCTTTGCTTCCTGCTCATCAAACAATGCCATGTTCAGCTTCTCGAGTTCATTCTCCAGTCCGGCAAGACCTTCTCTAGATGCTGTGTAACTTACCATCATATTTCCTCTGCAGAACAGGGTTTTTACCAAAGACTGCAGCATCGTTATCAGTTCTTCTTTCTCTTTTTCAAAATGTTCTTCCATTCGGCTGACATTCTGGTAGTACTCAATACCGCTTGTCATATCCTTGAATCTGGAGATTGGAGAACGATAAGACATCGCCCGCAGCGCAGACGCAGAGTGTCCTGAAGACAGGAAACGTGCCTGCATCCGTGATTTATTCATGGACAGGATCTCCTTCAAACGTTTCTCATCATCCAGTTTCGAACAAATGAGGATCTCCTGCATCATCTCAAGTGCAAATGGAATCTTCTCATACAGCGCCTTGGTCTTAATCTCAAATGTCGCTTTAAATTCTTTTTCTTTTACCTTTGTCACATCCGGATATAATTCGAGAGAGGTCCCGATTCCTCCGGTATTGACATTGATTTCATTAAACAATTCACCGTAATCATAATGCTCCGTATCGATGATTCCGAGCACTGCCTGCAACACACCGACATACGGAAGCTGTTCCGCCGGAACTTCTGACAGATCGAACATCAGATCCAGATATCCGATTCCGTTCGTCTCAATCTCATGGAATACCACCGGAACTCCCGCCAGAGTCATCTCCTCATTGTAAACCGGAGCGATTTCCCTTGAGATATCTTCTCTTTCCAACATCGGGATCTTCTCCAGTTCTTCCTGACTGGACGGCTCCTCCTGATACTCCAGAAGCCGTCTGGTATCCTCTACCAGTTTCTCGATTTCCGCATCGCTTAAGGAGGCCTTATATGCCTGCAGTTTATCGTGAAGTTCTGCATCCAGGCGCGCAGTGCGTCCCTGTTCCGGCAGTACGGTCACAATAGAGCCATGCGGATTATCCAGCAGATATTTCTGGATCAATTCTTCAAAATATCCGTTCTTCACCTGTTTTTTCATAAACGCAAATGTATCCAATGCCTCCACATGGATGAACGGTTTTGTCTCATCGTAAAGCCAGCTGTCAAAAATCTGAAGCCCATACATGAGTCCTTTCGGATATCCTCCGAAATCTGCTTCTCTGTAACGGAATTCATGATAATTGATTCCCGCCTCAAGTGCCTTGGGATCCATGCCCTCTTCCACGATCTTCTTTAATGTACTTTCAATGATACGGACAAATTCGTCTTTCTGATCTTCATTTGCATTTTTTGCGACCACAGAGAAAATCGGTTGGTAAATACTGTTATCATAAGAACCGGTAATATCCTTTCCGATTCCGGCATCCATAAGCGCCTTCTTAAGTGGTGCCCCCGGCGCAGAGAGGAGTGCATAATCCAGAATCTGAAACGCAAGGTAAAGCTCTCTGTCCAAACTCGTTCCGACTACTTTATTATAAGAAAGATAGGTATTATCTTCCAAAGGTTCATTACTGGAAACCGAATATTTCATGGAAAGCTCACGTACCGCATCAAATGGCTTCTGGAGATGAATCTCAGAATCCACCTCGATCTTATCATATTTACAGAGGTATTCCCGATCCAGCCATTCCAGCTTTTCAGCCATATCCATATCGCCATACAGATAAATGTAACTGTTTGACGGATGATAGTAAGTCCTGTGGAAATCCAGATATTCTTCATAAGTCAGATTCGGGATCTCATCCGGATCCCCGCCGGACTCATTTGCATAAGTCGTATCCGGGAAAAGCGAATTCAGAATCACCCGATCCAGCACACCGTCCGGAGAAGAAAATGCGCCCTTCATTTCATTGTATACCACGCCGTTATAAGACAATTCCCCGTCCTTGTCCTCCAGCTGGTAGCTCCATCCCTCCTGGCGGAAGATTTCTTCATGCTTATAAATATTAGGATGAAGCACGGCATCCATATAGACATCCATCAGATTCTGAAAATCCTTATCATTACAGCTTGCGATCGGATACACCGTCTTATCCGGATACGTCATGGCATTCAAAAAGGTGTTCAGAGATCCTTTGACCAGTTCCACAAACGGATCCTTAGCCGGGAATTTCTCCGATCCGCAGAGTACCGTATGCTCCATGATATGCGGCACACCGGTACTGTTCTTCGTCGGTGTGCGGAATGCAATGTTAAAGACTTTGTTATCATCATCATTGGAAATCAACAGCACTCTTGCCCCGCTCTTTTTATGCTTCAAAAGTGCACCTTCTGATTTCAGATCATCCAGTTTGCGCTGCTCAATCACCTCATATGCAGCCAGTTTTGTCAAATCCATGTTTCTGTTCCTCCCAATTCTATCTTGTAATGTTATATTCTTTCTTATCATAATGATATATGTTGTTATTTGCATTATAAAAAACGATACTTCATACTGTGCATATGAAACAGTTTATCACACCCGTTCAAAATGTACAAGGGTTCGGAATTTGTTCCTCCCTTCCTTTGTAACATTTCATTCTTGCGACTGAACGGAGTGTTTTCATTCCAGAATTTCTGGTTTGAGGCAGTGCCAAGATATTGTCTTTACGGGTTATTCTACAATTCCATTCCAATAAACCGTAACATATCACTGCTCCCTGTGTACCATTTTCTCATATGCATAACAGCATAAAAAAACCGCTGCACTTTCCTCATAATGCAACGGTTTTCCTATTTTATGCCTCTTCAGCCGGATTCAGTTTACTAATTACAAACAAGGTTCCAAGCATCAGAACGATTCCGATTGGAAGGACGATCCATGCGCTCTGTACAAAACCTGCTACGATGTAAGTTACAAAGGATACGGCCGCACAGGTGATTGCATACGGAAGCTGCGTATTTACATGATTGATATGGTTACTCTGGGCTCCTGCGGAAGCCATGATCGTTGTATCTGAAATCGGTGAGCAGTGGTCACCACACACTGCCCCTGCCATACATGCAGAAATAGAAATGATCATCATCGTTTCATTTCTTCCTTCAAATACTGCAACAACGATCGGGATCAGGATACCGAAAGTACCCCATGATGTTCCGGTCGCAAATGCGAGGAAACATGCTACCAGGAAAATGATTGCCGGAAGCAGATTCATAAGTCCCTGTGCACTGGTTTCCATCATACCAGCTACAAACTCTTTCGCGCCAAGACTGTCTGTCATCGCCTTCAGGGTCCATGCAAAGGTCAGGATCAGGATTGCAGGAACCATTGCCTTAAATCCGTCCGGGATGCAGGACATACAGTCGCTGAAGCTCAACACTTTTCTTACCACATACAGAATGATTGTGATGATAAATCCGAAGAAGCTTCCCAATACCAGGCCAACAGAAGCATCACTGTTGGAGAATGCTTCTACAAAGCCGACCCCGTCAAAGAAACCGCCTGTATAGATCATTCCGATCACGCAACAGATGATCAGGGAAAGGATTGGAATCAGCAGATCGATCACCTTGCCCTTACCGTTATCGGTCATATCCTCCTCCGCATTTGCATACGGACGATCCGGAGTTGTATAAAGATCACCTTTTTTTGCATTTGTTTCATGAACTTTCATTGGTCCATATTCTACTTTCATCAGAACCATTCCCACCATCATTACGATTGTAAGCAATGCATAGAAATTATAAGGGATTGCACGAATGAAAATGGAAAATCCGTCTTCACCTTCAACAAAACCAGTCACTGCAGCAGCCCAGGAAGAAATCGGTGCAATAATGCAGACCGGTGCAGCCGTAGCGTCAATCAGATATGCAAGCTTTGCACGGGATACATTCTGTTTGTCTGTAACCGGACGCATTACACTTCCGACTGTCAGACAGTTAAAATAGTCATCAATGAAAATCAACACACCCAGAAGAATGGTCGCAAGCTGAGCGCCTGCTCTGCTCTTGATATGGGAACTTGCCCATCTTCCGAAAGCCGCAGAACCACCCGCTTTGTTCATCAGGCAGACCATTGTTCCCAGGATTACAAGGAACACCAGAATACCCACATTGTAGCTGTCTGATAATACTCCGATAATTCCGTCCTGGAAAATGTGTGTGATCGTTCCTTCAAATCCGAATCCTGAATAGAAAAGACCTCCTACCAGAATTCCAATAAACAGGGAACTGTACACTTCCTTTGTGATCAGTGCAAGTGCAATCGCAACGATCGGCGGAACCAGTGCCCAGAAGCTCGCGTACATTGACGGCACATATTCCTCTGCCTCTTCAGCCGCAAGTGCCACCAGCGGGCAACAGCTTACCGAAACGATAAGTGCTGCAAACGCGTAAAGCATTTTTTTCAATTTTTCTCTCATTTTTCATCCTCTCTTTTCCATAAAAAATACCATGAATAACGCTTTCCCGTAAGGCGCATTCATGGCATAATTCTTCTGTAAATTCATCATTCGGTCCATATCCTTGATAGCGCTCCACATACGTGACAGTCCGATACATATTCTGTACCGTCCCAGAAACCGACTTTGGGAAATCAGTCTCTTCGGCGGACTCCCCTTTCACAGCGATCGCCTTCCCGGCTATATGATCTCTGCTACTCATGAATTCCGCGCCTCTATCCAGCTCTTTATTCATATAGTTATACTTGTAACATTTTTATGGAGTCTTGTCAATGTATTTCCCGCTATTAACAGACTTTTCCTGATTTAGTTTCGAAAAACCATATAAATTCTTTGATGCTTTTCATCGTTTCTATTCCCTATGATAAATCTCATGAAGCCGCTTATAAAGAGGTGACAGCTTCCCATAGATCTCCTTGTATACATCTGTATACAACTCATCATAAACCTGATGAATTTTCTCATCCGGCTCAAACCTATCCTTTTCATGGACCATTGCTTTTACCCCATCTTCATAGCTCTCAAACACCCCGATTCCCACGAATGCGGCAAGTGCACAGCCGATTCCGGTAGCCTCATATGTCTGTGTCCTCACAACAGGCAGTCCAAACATGTGGGCCGTGATCTGACAGATCTCATCACTCTGCGATCCTCCTCCTCCGAGATAGATTGCCTGAAATTTATGACCGGCTCTCTGCTCCATCACTTTCATTCCGTCGATCAATGCGAAATTAATTCCTTCGATAATCGCGCGATACAGATGGATCCTGGTATGAGCATCCGAAAATCCTATGATTGCTCCTCTTGCAGTCGGCATCGTGATATTCGGCGTAAAATATGGTTGGAACAGAAGTCCCTCACAACCTTCCGGAACGTTTTTGAGACTCTGATTAAGAAGTTCCTCCGGAGAAATACCCAGTCTCTTTGCCTGAATCACCTCTTTTGCCACAAACTCTTTCGTGACATGCTCCCACTACTTAAGCCCTAAAGCTTTGAAGTAGGGGCTTCTTACTCAATAACCCGATAGGGCTAAGTATCAATAAGCTATCCCCGCGTGCCCCGCGGTTCTT
>NZ_JBQHSG010000038.1:0-18943 GCF_052066375.1 Bariatricus sp. HCP28S3_A7 | reverse complement strand
GCGCGATGCGCTTCATACACAGGTTGCAGTGGCATAAATCGCTATTTTATTAGCTGAAATATTGAATTTTCAAGGTACAAATCCCATTTTGGGTATGGGAAGTCTTAGTAATATGACTTGGTGACTGTCCCAAAACAAGAATCCGGTTTGCCAGAAGAAGTGCCTCATCCACATCATGGGTAACAAAAAACACTGTTTTCTTCTTTTCATCCCGTGTCCAGAGTTCCCGTACCAGATCCTGAAGTCTCGCACGCGTCACCGCATCCAGAGCACCAAATGGCTCATCCATCAAAAGAATCGGCGGATCAATACTGAATGCTTGTGCGATTGCACATCTCTGCTTCATACCACCTGATAATTCTTTCGGAAGCTTTTTGTATATGCTTTCATCCAGCCCGACAGCTTTTATCATATTTACGGCTATTTCTTTTAATTCTTTTTTATCTCTCTTAGGATATCTTTGCTTCAATGCCAGAAGAATGTTCTCGCCTGCTGACATCCACGGAAACAATCCATAATCCTGAAATACAACACCTTTATTAAGACTTGGTTCCCCAATAGCTACACCATCACTCAGAATCTCTCCTGTAGTTGCCGTTTCAAGACCTGCCAGTAGACGAAGCAGTGTACTCTTACCACAGCCAGACTGCCCAAGGATACAGACAAATTCTCCTTCTCTGATTTCTGTATTAATGTCTTTTAAAATTAATTTTCCACCTGCTTCATAGGCAAATGATAAATCCTTAATCTGAATGCCGCTCATGTATAATTGCCTTTCTTTTTATTGATCTATTTTGCACATACAATTGTATAATAAAACAATCTTTTTTATTATTCAAATTGATTTTTAAAATAAAACAGCAAGCCTATAGTTTTCATCTATAAGCTTGCCACTCTATACTTTTTTCTACTTTTCTCCTAATATTCCGTCAATAATACGTTTCACACCGATTTCCACATTTTCTCTGGAAGTAGCAAGATTCATACGGATAAATCCATTGAATCTGTCTCCCCCGAACCAGTCTCCGAAATCTACCGCAAGACGGCATTTTTTCTGGATAAACTCTTTCGTATCTTCCGGTTTTATGTACGTTCTTAAATCAATCCATACCAGATATGTTGCCTCCAGTGGAGTTACTACCACCTTCGGAAGATTCTCTTTGAAAAGTTCTCTCAGATACTGATCATTATCTACAATCTGCTTCTTCACTTTATCCAGCCATTCCTGACCACCTTTATATGCCGCTTCTGCCGCTACAAATCCAAATGCATTTCCTGTCATCAGACGGATTCTCTTAGCAAAATCATCCCATTTTGCCCGAAGATTTTCATCTGCAATTATCACAAATGAATTCTGTCCCCCTGCCAGATTAAATGTCTTGGACGGTGCTGTGATTGTAAGGATTTCATCCCAGTGTTCTGTCATAAGATAGGATGGTGTCTGCTTCTTATCCCCAAATACAAAATCCTGATGAATCTCATCAGAAATTACATACACATGATGTCTATGACAAATTTCAAGCATTTCCTTTAGCTCTTCTTTTCTCCAGACCCTTCCTACCGGATTGTGCGGTGAGCATAAGATAAATGCTTTTACATCGTTATCCACGATTTTCTTTTCAAAATCATCGAAATCAATCGTATAATTTCCATTTTCATTAACTAGATCAGAAGTAATCAACTTACGCTCATTGTTGGTCACCGCCTGCAGAAATGGATAGTACACCGGAGTCATGACAATCACTGCATCCCCTTTTTTTGTCAGCATCTGGATCATCCAGTTGAACGCTGCTACAACTCCCGGTGCAAAACGAAGCCACTCTCGCTTTACTTCAAAATTAAAATGTTTCTTTTCCCAGTTGATAAATGCATCGTAGTAACCATCTGGAATCCGATAGTATCCTATTGCTCCAAAATCCACGTACTCATGTAGAGCTTTCTGTACACACTGTGGAATTTTAAAATCCATATCTGCGACCCACATGGCATGCAGACCTTCCTCGCCGAACATTGCTGTCTGACCGTCCCATTTATTGCAATTTGAATTTCGTCTGTCCACATAAATTAATTCTTCCATAATGCCTGCCTCTCCTTATTCCTTTCATCTTTCTGTGTCGGCAAAAACATTCTTCTTTTGTTTTGTCGAAATTTCTTTAACTATAATAGCATTTTAATAAGAAAATGTCCTCTTATATTGAAAATTTGAATTTGTAGAAATCCTGATCGGACATATTGTCGTTCTTGATCTTCCCGGCGGTTTCCATGACAGCTTCCGCCAGCGGGCGAATATCCATAACAGAGGTGTCCTCCTGGTGCTGGGTGCTGATAAGAAATGTGGTGATGCGACCCGTATCATAATCATAGGAAACTTGCGCTTTCGCATCCGACAAGACCAGTGCAAACTTTTCATCAGAATTAACTTCTTTGTTTTCCTAATCGTGTTTAATGTATTTTGTGATAGTATCGATTAATTCCTCCATGTTAATCGGCTTGGAAATATGGTCATTCATGCCTGAATTCAGGGATTCCTGAATATCATCTATAAAAGCATTTGCAGACAAAGCTATAATTGGAATCGTAACTGCATCGGACCGCTCTATACCCAAGGCTCGAATGGCTTTGGCTGCTTAGTGTCCATCCATGTTTGGCATCATAATATCCATCAAAATAAGATCGTATGTGCCTCGTGGATGATTTTTAAACAAATTCACAACTTCTTTTCCGTCTGATGCGCGTGTTACGGTCATACCAGCATCTTCCAGCATTATCGTAGCAAGTTCAGCATTTAGATCATTATCCTCAGCCATAAGAACATGAATACCCGTCAAATCTCTATGCAGATGTTGTTTTTGTTCTGATTGAATAACCTGTTCTGGCAACTCCAGTGGGATCTCCACTGTGAATGTAGAACCTACACCTTTTTTGCTCTCAACAGCAATCGAACCGCCCATCATATCCACATATTTTTTTGTGATGGCCATACCAAGACCGGTTCCCTTATATTGAGTTCTGGCATTAGCATCATCTTCTTGTGAAAACGGATCGAATAATTTTTTCTGGAACTCTTCGCTCATGCCAATACCGTTATCTCGAACAACATAACGAGTTATGATATGTTTCTCATCCGCTCCTGGGTAACTGCTGATATCCAAAGTAATCTTTCCGCCGTCCTTTGTGAATTTCACAGCATTGCCAAGAAGATTCACTAAAACTTCCCGGATACGCACAACATCCGCAAGGACATATGGGTTCTTTGGGATTTCTCGATGTACTTCAAACTTAAGATCTCGAGTATAAAGAAGTCCATTCATAATCGCCTGGACGTTATCTGTCAATTGAGTAATGTCCACTGGCTCGGGCGAAATAGTAACTTTTCCACTTTCAATGCGAGTAAAATCCAGAACGTCATTCAACAAAGAGAGAAGATGATTCGAACTTTTTTTGAACTTTCTCCAAGCTATCATGAATATCTGAAACCGTGTTCTGGTGAAGCGCAATGTTTGTAAATCCAATAATGGCATTCATCGGCGTTCTGATGTCATGGCTAATACTAAGCAAAAACGCAGATTTTGCTTTGTTGGCAGCATTTGCTTCCTCAGCGGCGGTCATTAATAATTGTTTTTGTTTTTGCTCTTCTGCCTTGCTTTTCTGGTAAACATAATAGGTATATAGACAAATTAAAAGCAATACAGCTCCTGCGACTAAACCGCAGATGATGGAAATATGATTCGTCTTTTCAACCATTCCATAAGCTGATTGCATATCCATTTCAATGCAAAATGCGCCAATGATTTCTCCTGTCCCATCATGATTTGCGCTTACAGGATAGCAAGCCGTAAAAATCGGACCCCATGTTGTATCAATGATATCCTGAGAGTACACATTCTCCCCAGAAATAGCCCTATCAATATACGGAACCATTTCTTCCTCAATACAATCTCCAGGGTGTCTTACATCATCCGCATCCGGATCCAAACCGTCTACCACATAAACGAGTTTCCCTTCTTCGTTTTTTTAGCGGTGTAAATATATCGAGTAGAATTCAGTGTTCTGATTTCATTGAAATATGAAGAAATATCCTTATATAATTGCTTCTTTTCATCAGGTTGATCTTTGATTTGATCAAAATCTTCTTTGCCGATTCTTCCATCCACAAGTTTGTGTACTGCATCTGCACTCGCTGTGTCACGTGTGATTTCTGTTTCAAGGGCGGTCTTAGTGTAAGAACTTTGCAGAATATATGTGTACGACGCTATTACCAAAATCATCAAAAGTCCCGCAATCACAAAGATACTGCCTGTATTCTTCAGCCTAAGGAGTTTTTTCAAATTAATTCCTTCTTTTGTTTTCTTCATGCTGCTCATTCACATCCTCCAAATTCCGATTTGCACATCAAATCGTTTTCTTCATTCTATCACAACTTCTATTGATCCGCCATCAGTCTTTCAAATCAGGTATCCATGACGATGATAAACTGGCCTGCTCCTGGCAATTCTTGCAGCATTTCGTCAAGAGTTTTCTGTTTCACATATTTCTGCACATACACCCAACAGGCAATGCTACTGGCTTCTGATACAATGTCAGCTATGGTTTTGCGCATAAGCTCTTCAAATTCAGTAATTTCTTCTTTTTGGGACAACATCATACAGTGTTGGTGCCTGATGACTTAATTTTACGCCATTTTCATTTGCATCTTTAAGCAGATTCTTAACTTTTTCCCTTGAATCCTCCGGTACTTTCATGTACTCCCACATAAATGCTACCACATCGGACGGTGTGTCTTTTTTTAGTGGTGGTAACTGAATATAATCATTGTTTTCGCTCATTTTCATATCCTCCTCACGATATAATAAAATCAATAATACGTTCTCTTGTCATGTCCAGTACAGTATCTACAAACACTCCTGCAAACAGGATCAGATACAGAATTACACTCAGCGAAAATAGAAATGCAACCTGTACCCAGTCATGATAACAGTATGCAGTCGCTATAATCAATAAAGTGAATATAAATCCAAGGATTCCTCTGACAACCGCATAAGTCTGTACTGTCATTTTTACTGCCAGGCCGATCACAAAAAGGATCAACCATACCGGCAGTAATAAGATCTTCCCAGCAAGCTTTAAAATAAACATGTGCACCTCCTATCTTACCAGTCCTGGCATATCATGGTTCACCTCTGCCTGATAATACCCGTTCATCGTTGACGGTGCATTAAACAGAGCTGCTAATAAATATTTCTTGATGTTCTTCACCTTTGTGGTGTTACCACTCATACAGTGTAAGACATACTCGATATGTGAATAGGTCAGCATCAGAAATTTTTTCTTTACCAGTGATGCCGGATACCAGTTGCTGGCAATCAATATCTTGTCGTTTTTACACATCACAGTCTCTACGATCAGATTCACGATTTCATCCACCTGTCGCATATCGTCATGATGGGTTACTTCCAGTGATTCATAATCAATGGTCTCTTTGACAAGGTTTTCATAAGCCTGATAATCCTCAGAGCGGTTATCGCTATCAAATCTTTTCTCATCCACAGATATGATAGGCATCTTTATATTTTTTTCTCTGGAAGAAGCGGTTTAAGAAACGCTTCTTTTCTGCATTTTGCACTGAATCCCTGACAGTTCGGTCTGCTGCTTCCTTCGCAGCATCAAACTTCAATCTGGAAGCCTCCCCGATTTTTCCTGTTCTTCTGTCAGTCTCTTTCGAGCACGTTTCTTCTTTACTTGATCTTTCTGATCCGAGATACCGGATACTTCCGGAATCTGTTCCTGAGAACGAAGCTTTCCCTGATACCGGCTGTCCTTTTTTTCTATGATTCTTTCACTGCTTGCTTTTGAAAAAGTTCTTGCAGATCTTTCTTCAGATGCAATATCCGAAGACATTCTTAATTCCTGCACATACCTTCTCATGCGTCGGTTATCAGTTCTTCCGGAACTGTCCGATAGCCTTTTGCCGGGAGCCGCATTTTTCTCATCTCGCTCCTTACTGTCAAGTTCAGGTTCATCCCGACTTTTCTGGCTGATTTTCTTCACAGAACCATCCCGGAGTGTTTCTTCTGTCAGACCTTCTCTTGTCATTTTAGAAAAGATCTTGTCTTTCGCTGTATATTCCTTTCCTGCCATCTTTCCTCCTTTCCATCGAAAAAGACATAAGAAAAAGGCCATCTATCGTCTTCACGGTAAATGACCTTCCCTAAGAATCCCATTTTCAATTAAATCATTTTGTTTTCATAATCCTGAAATTCATGAAAAATATTATCTACAAACACAATATCCTCAACAATTCGATACAGCATAAAATACCTATGTGAAAGAAAATTTATCCTTCGATACCCCAGTTCTTTTAATCGAGGATTATCACACGGCTTCAAACTTCCTGCAACACTTTTAAGGCTCCGAATAGTAGCCTCAAAATCATCCAAAACATTTTTCGCCGCCTGATCACTTTTTTTCACAGTAAGCAAATATCTGATGTATTGATTTAAATCTTCTTCTGCATCTGCTGTTATTACTACTTTATATTCCATACTTTTCCCTCATATCAGCAATAACCGCATCCGCAGATCGATAATTACCCTTTGATGCAGATACTCTTGATTTCTCCAGTTTCTCCAACATCATTTCTTCAGACATGTCAGCATATGGATTATGCTCCACCCGTTTTATCTCAAATGGGAAACCGTTATTTGCAACAGCTTGTGTCAAAAACATCCGAATTGCAGAAGTAGTATCTGTGCCAAGATCTTTAAACAACTGATCTGACTTGCTCTTTAACTCATCATCAACACGTACTTGAATTGTACTAGCCATTCATTATTCCTCCATTTCTTTTCGATTATCTATTATTATAATACCTGATCATTACTATTTCAATTCATTTGTAATGTTTTTGCATTTTATATCATCCGAATTATTTTAGAATCTACTTTCCCCAACAAAAAAGCACCCCCTCCTCTAGCATTCTCTGCTAAGATCATGGACGCTTTTTTCTTTCAAACCGTTCCCTGCGGGAATCGAACCCACAACTAGTGCTTAGGAGTAGACCCGATACGACATCGGGAAGTGGCATCTAATGCTTAAAAATGCTTGGAAATACAAGGTTTTTCAGCATTTCAAATCCCATCTGATACTACGCTGTGATAGCTAATTCAGAGGGATTTTACACCGTCCGATTGGCTCGAAATTAGCAAGTCTTTCGATTTTTGGTGGACGTTGCAAGTGCAAGTAAATGTCACTATGTAACTTCTCGTGATGCGAAATGATAGGAAATCCTATTCATTCTCGTGTGAGGGTGCGGGTGTCCTTAGACACAGATTTCAGTCTGTTTTATATATCATTTCAAAATGAATTTTTCAACCAGAATTATTAAGAATTTCAAAGGTTTTTCAGACTCAATGATTCTATGTAATTTAGACCCGCCGAAGCAGGTCTTTTTTTATTTCAGCATAATCTCTCTATCCTCAGCGCCGAGCATATAAGCACCCTTGGCAAAAGCATCCCTTGCAAGAAGCTCTGCTACATCAACCCTATCGAACAGCATCCATATTTCTTTCTCTTTCGGAGTCAGTTCATGGCTATGGTCAAACAAATGCTCAAGTCCCAATCCTTCAAGCAATGCCGACTTTGCTGCTTTGTATTCCTCAGCTCTGCCAACATATTCGTCGTTCCTTTCCTTGGAAAATGCCTCGATATTGTCAGCTCTCAGATGCTCGTAATACTCGTCCATAAAGATTCTATCCATACTCGTTGACCTCCATAACAAAAAAATAAGGGCAGACCCTTTTACAGCTATTGTAGCTATGTAAAAGGATCTGCCCTTGCAGTTACTATAATGTTTTTGCCAGCGACTTCAGGAGTGCTGCCATTTCCGGATTTTGCAGAAGCTTCAGAAGAAGTTCTTTATCATCAGCGGAGCTTTCCGTTGCGGCTGGTTGAACCGGCTCAGGCGTTGCCTGTCTGCCTGAGTAGAACGCAGCTTCCATTCTTTCAGCGTTCAGTCTGCGGTCATCGTCGATGATATGGGAGTAAACATCCGCTACCATCTTGACCTGTGCATGACCGGAATCGCCTTGAACGGATTTCATATCGCCGCCGTTCAGCTTCAGCTTGTAAGTGATACTGGAATGTCGGAGACTATGGAAAACCACTTTCGGCAGTCCCTTCTCCTCAATCAGCTTATTGAAAGCACGGTTGATAACCTGCCCCTCAATCGGCTTGCCATTGGAAGAACAGAAAACCAGATTGAAGTCTACGAACTCGTCACCGAAAAGGTCTTTCAGTTCTTCGATGTCAGCCTTTCGCTGTACCAACATTTCCGCTACGGTTTTCGGTAAGAACACCTTGCGGACACTTGTTTTGGTCTTAGGAGTTTTGAGAACCAATGCGGTATGCGTACTGGCGAAGGTCGGTGGGAACTTGAACATGATGTCCTTACCGTCCAGATCTGCCATCGCTTCACGATTTACTCTCTGCAACTCCTTTTCAACGAAGATGCTTGCCTGACCAAGTTCAATACTGGTGGGGGAAATGTCAATACAGTCCCAGGTAAGCCCCAGAAGCTCGCCCATTCGCAGGGAACAGGAGAAGGCAAGGTTAATAGCCAGACGAAGAATATCATCGTCACAGGCTTCCAGAGCCTTCTGGAGCACTTCTGCTGTCCAGATATCCCTGGTCTTGTGTTCTTCTTTCGGCAGCGTAGCGTGCTCCACAGGGTTTCTGGTCATCAATTCCCACTTGACCGCTTGATTGAAAGCATTTCGCAATGTCTTGTGAACCTCTCGGACAGTATGCGGAGTCAGATATTCTGTACGGGCTTTTACATACTTAGAAGAAACCGCTTTGACAGAAAGCAAATCTCGGTAATACTTGTCCATGATTCTCGGCGTGACATCCTCCAGCTTCATATCACCGATGAGGGGACGAATATAGTTTGCAATCAGGCTCTTTCTGCTTTCATAGGTAGACATCGCCCAGGTGTTCACACCATAGATTGACATATACTCATCCAAAAGATCATTGACGGTTTTAGCAGAAGGGGGAATAAAGGTTCCGGACTCCTGCTCATATTCAACCTGCAACTTCCTTTTCTTTGCTTCGGCATTCGTTTCAAAGGTTTCCCACTTCTGACGCTTGTTGCCGTTCTCATCGGTGTATGTATAAACCACAGAATACTTCTTTTTTCTCTTAACGATAGATGCCATGTAATCAGCTCCTTTCCTGTCTATCTTCCGCTAACTGGTAGCGGGTCTGATTGTGATACCATTTTTCAAAGCTCTCTTTGGTAGCTCGCTTATACCTGCCAACCTTGATAAGCTCAAAATCTTCATTGGCAACGATATAGTAAATGGTCTGACGATGTACCCCAAGCATTCTTGCCATTTCCGGCAGACCGTAGGTGGATGCCATAATATCTGCATCCAGTTCCTGATCCTCTACCGTGCGGTAATCGGTTTGAGAAGCATACCATCTTTCAAAGCTCTCCTTTGTCACTCTGCGCTTGCCCAGGACATCGACCACATCAAAATGCCCTTTGGCAACCAGTTCGTAAGCAGTCGCTTCTTTCAGCCCAAGGCGCTGTCCAAGCTCCTCCATTGAATATGTAGTTTTCTTCAATTCCTCGCCGGGAGGGGTTCCATCGACCTTCTGGTATTTGAACTGATTGGCATACCATTCTTCAAAGCTGTCGATCATCACCCTCATGGTGTTGCCGACAAGAATGGTTTTGAAGTAATTCTTCTTAATGAGCCAGTATGACTCCGTTTTACCAAGACCGAGCATCCTGCCCATTTCCAGAACAGACATACTCGTGCGTTTTCTCATTTCCGCCATCGTACAACCTCCTATGTAAAAAATGTAGCCATGTGTTTCTTGTCATGGCTACATTTTATCGAACTCTCAATATGTTTTGAAGTTTGTCGCCGGGTTGTACGACACCCTTGACAAATCTTACATTTGATGATCCAACCACTCATCAAAACTCTTTTTGGAGATTCTGATGCTGCCGCCAATGCGGACACTGTGAAAAACTTTCTTTTTCACAAGGTTGTATGCACTGGTTCTGCTGATGCCCAGAATATCCTGAATCTCATCAACCGTATAGGTTCTCTTATCAAACTGAACTGCGTTAGTAGCCATCGCTTCTTCGGTGCGCTGATTCATGGCAGCGATTCTTTCTTCAAACATTTATGTTCACTCCTTCGTTCTCTTTGCTTTATGTTTTGTGGGACACTTTTTCAGCTGCTCCATTGCCAGACTGACGGATAAGGCTTTCTCAATCGCTACCATTTCACGGGGCGTTACCTTACCTAAGTAATTATCAATCCTGCTTTTATCAATGGTGCGAATCTGTTCCAACTGAACAACGGACGCTTCTTTGAATGCAGGATTGTCGTAAATAACAAAGTGCGTCGGCATATTCGCTTTCTTATGGATTCTGGTGGTGACCGTTGCCACAATCAATGTGGGAGCGTGTTTATTACCGGTATCGTTCTGAATGACGATAACCGGACGGATGCCGCCTTGTTCCGACCCAACTACCGGGTCCAGCTTGGCGCAATAAATATCACCACGGCAATATACCCAATTTTCTTTCATCATGTGCCATGACCTCCTTTCGTTGGCTATGTAATAACTGACTGCCAGAAAGGAATCAGGCAGTCAGTCCAAAAGTCTATGTGTCCCATATTTGCCACGCACCCCTGGGAAAGAGGGCTTACGCCCTCAGGGAATCACCGAACGACTGATTGCGAATCAGTTCCATAGGAATCTAACCTCTGCCGGGTTCTCCGCCAGCTCCGTAGAGAAGTATCTTTAATCCTGTTGCTTTCATGGCCGTATTGGGAGCAACCCAATATTTACAAGCCAGTATTGATCGCTGGCATCGGGAGAGAGACAACTGCTTAATTTATAGAAGAAAGTCGTTCTGTTTCTCTGTCCGATACGTCACGGCGTACCGCTGATGTGGCTGATGCTCTCGCACCGGCAACAGGAACGTATTCGATGACTGTGTATTCAGTTTTCAAGGATCAAGCAGCCGATTTTCTTTGGCTGTATCTAAATTGTACCTGTTCCTCATGCAAGTTTTTATTGCCTCGTAGGTATAGTTTTGAGGTTATTCACGTCCTAAAAATATGTAATCAAGGGTTGTTTCAAAGCGCACCACCAATTCGATTGCCAAATCAATAGAGATACCTCTGTTGCCGGTTTCAATTCGTGCAATGGTGTTTGCGGCAACACCCAACTGCTCCGCAAGCTGTTCCTGTGTAAGCCCATGTTCCTTTCTCAAGGCTTTAATTCTTTTTCCGCTTTCAACCAAGTCGTAATACATTTTCATTCCTCCGTGTTTTTGAATTTGTGAAGTTGCAAAATCAAAAACAGAGGGAGGAGATCGTGCCCGATTCTCAATGCCCTTTACCATCCGCCTGTCCTCCTTGCAGGCATAAAAAAAGAGCCGGAGTAAATTACTCCAAGCTCTCGTTCATGCCTTTGTGTTAAAATGAAGGAAGATAGGCTGGTATAAAAAAAGCCCCGTACCCATTACAGGCACGAGGCGTAACTCTCTCTATTCAATTTTATGCCGCTATCTCCCAGCATAGCCATTCTAACACTGGACAAGTCGGACTTTCAGTAGGGAAACCGTCGTATTTTCATCGGATTTTAGTCGGACTAAAATCCTGTCTTAGCACTCACAATAACACAATGCTTCTTCCTCCCTGGCACTTTCCAGGAAATCTTTCAATTTAGGAATGGCTGTTCCCCAAAGTGACAGACCAAATAACAGTATCGCTTCTTTCTTTCGGTCATAGTAGGTGCTGCGTTCCATATTCAAAACCTCCAGCATTTCTGATTCCCTGTACTTGAAGCGGTTGAGATATGCCTTTGAGATAATCTCACAGTACAGAGCGCCTTTATCTGGATATTCTCTGATTTTCAACATAGCCATATCTACCAGTTCAATGATCCACTTTGTCTCAAATAAGCTGCGAATGCGTTCTTCAAATCGTTCTCTCGCTTCATCCGGAGCAAAGTTCTCCAGATAAATCAATGCACCATCTAAGCTGTCACCGTAAGTACAAATAAGGGTATCACATACATCATTCGCACGATCAATGGTAGACCAGCACACCTCTCGATATATGGATAAAATCAGCTTTGCTCTTTCATACAGAACCTTCTCGTCAATGTTCTGCATCCGGCAAAGCATTCGAATACTGCTTAATACCTGTGTATTATATCTGCTCATTCAGAATCTCCTTTCAGCCTAATCCATAAAATAAGAATTCCTTTCTAACTCCTGTCACTTGGCTAAAGGGAAACAAATACCATGGGACAAGAATGACTATAACTTCCGATATTTGATTAAAATAACAGAAGTGAAATCGGAAGTTCTTGACTTTATAAAAGTTCCGATATATAATTAAGTGGAATTAAAACTTCTGTTATGATTCTTATTATAGCATTTTCCAGAAGTTTGTCAACAAATAATCGGAAGTTACGAATAAATATTTTTTGAAAGGAAGGATACTACCATGACATTTGGAGAAAAAATTAAAGAAGCTCGTTTGGCTATGAACCTATCTCAAACGGAGCTTGCCCAGATGACCGGCATTTCCGAAAGATCCCTTTACACCTATGAGCAGCTCGGAACACTCCCCAGAAAAAGCAACATCAGAAAACTTGCTGAAGCACTGCATATCTCTGTGTCCTATCTTTTGGACGAATCTGAAACGGATAGCCAGAGCCATATAGATCAGGATATGTTTATTTTAGAGGCAAAGGAAAACTTCGGTTCAAAAGGAGCAAAAGAAGCTCAGGAAGTGTTGGGTCGTGTAAATTCTCTGTTTGCCGGTGGAGAATTGGACGAGGACGCAAAAGATGTATTCTTCCAGGCGATTATGTCAGTTTATATGGACTCTAAGAAAACAGCACGGGAAAAGTACACTCCGAAGAAATACAGAAAGCATAAAGATAAAGAGTAAAATCCTCAAGCACAGAATATGTTTTCTGTGTGCGATTCGGAGGTGAAGCAAATGAAAACGGCAGAGCATATCATTGAAACTGTCGATAAGCTTGTGCGAAAATATCACACCAGAGACCCTTACGAGCTATGTCAGCTGTTAGGTATCAAAATCCACTATTACGATTTACAGAAGAAATTGAAGGGCTTCTTCTATTACCAGTCCAGACAAAAGAATATCGTGATAGATCACAATGTGAACGGTATCCTGGAGCGTATATTAGTCGCACATGAATTAGGACACGCTGTCCTGCATACAAAAATCGCTATGATGCACGGCTTTCAAGAAATGGAAGTTTTTGATGATAGATCAATCGAAGAAAATGAAGCAAACTTCTTTGCGGCGGAGCTTCTGTTAGAAGATGGGAAAGTCCTGGAATGCCTTTCGGAACACACATTTTTTGAAACGGCTAAAATGCTCTATGTACCGGCAGCATTATTAGACTACAAATTCAGCCTGCTCCACGAAAAAGGAGAGCTGGTAAATTCGATGTATATTCGTAAAGCAGATTTCCTGAAAGAAGATCTTCATGCCTACGATAACGACATTGGTTATGGCGATATATGAATATCTATTTTTATATCTTTACAGAAAAAGTCCACCAGTACGATGCGTAGTGCATCATGACTGGTGGACTTTTTGCTTCTTAAAGAATCAGTATATTGTGCTGCAAAAAAGAACCCCATAGCAGTTCACTCTGTACCGTCAATGGGCTTCTTTTTCATTATATCAATCAAGCTCCGCTTTTTTTATCATCTCTTGCTGGTCAATCAAGACATCAATCAACTTTCCTACGGTTATCAATGTTGTTACATTACACTTTTTCAGTTTTGCAGCAATCTCATTATCAATGATGCTGTCGCATTTTGCATATGGGGTATCCAGTAAAAAATAGTCAAAGTTCTTTTCCAAGACGAATGCCAGTTTTAGAAGCATTGCCAAAGAAACTTTCGTCTGTCCAACTTCAACATGGCTCATATGATTGTTCGAGCAACCAACCAACGCACCCAAATCAGCCTGACTATAACCCTTTTCCAGTCGGGCAGCTCTAATGCGCTGACCAATCTTAACGTAATCAATTTCCGGTTGCGTTTCAATCACCTCCATGCTGTGTATGATTCTGCTATACATTATAAAATGTACCAAAAATCTCAACAACCAACATCGGGTGCAAGTTGCATTTATAAATGCAATATGATAAAATTTTATAGGCAGATTGCATTAAATGATAGAATGAAAAGAACCCCAAGACGACAATATGAGCTATCTTGAGGTTCTTTAAAATAAAAAATTCGTAGAGTACATTACTCCACGAATCGCATTCTTCTCTGTTTTTTTTAGTTTATATCTTTATTTTACAAATTGTCGCACTGTTTGTCAATATGTTAGGGACATAAAACACGAGGTTTTGCACAAAAATCCATCTTAGAAAGTTCCAAAGTCACAATTTGCCGTCAGAATTATAGTCATATTGAAGGAGGTGTACCTTATGGCACGAAAAGGAGAAAATATTTACAAAAGGAAAGACGGCAGATGGGAAGGAAGATACATTAAGTCCCGATCTTCTACAGGCAAAGCCAATTACGGTTATGTTTATGCAAAGTCATATCGAGAAGTCAAGGCAAAACTTATCAGTCAAAGTTCGTGCACGAGTAATTCTGTCACTGTCGATCCAGAAATTAGCTCAGATCAATTTGAACAGGTTGCTATGGAATGGTTTCAAGCTATATGTCCTAAAGTGAAGGAAAGTACAGTTTACAAGGGACTACACAGGGTAGGTATCTGACGGGAGGGGTGCCGCCAGTCAGATTTTCCATGTGATGTTCAAGCTGTCGCTTGTGGCGGCTATGGTGGTGATCATCAAATCCACCACACGCCGCTTGTCATCAAAAGATACATTCTCCCAGGTATCGAGGTAGCCGGAAATCTGGCTGACCTGTTCCGGGCTGATGGCCTCCACAGTCAACTCCGCTATCCTTGCCAGAAGTTCCTGCTTGCGCCCGTCCAGTTCCGCTATCTTCACATTCACATAGGAGAACAGGACATTGTTTGCCCCCGTCAGACTGTCCACCAGCTTTTCAATCTCGCTGTCTACATGGGCAAGTTCCACTTGCAGGGCGGTGATTTTCGGGTTTGCCTTTGCCGCTTTCTTTTTTCCTGTCAGCGTCTTGTAGCTTGCCAGCTTCTTTACCATCTGCTGATAAACAACCGCTTCCAGTTCCGAAGTGATGATTTTCCCACAGCCAGGACAGCTTTTATTGTCCAGCCGTTTCGTGCAGCGGAGATACTGTTTGCCGGAGGGATTGTAGATACTCATAAGAGCATACCCGCAATTCCCGCACTTGATTTTTCCTGCCAGCCATGTGTGGGTGGCTTTCCGGGCAGACTGGATTTTCATGTTGTTCATCAGCTTCTTGCGGCAGGTCAGCCAGGTGTCGGAGGGGACGATACCCTCATGGGGAGCCAGTACCAGCATTTGGTCTTTTAAGTCGTTTTTCTTGCTGGCCTTTACATCTCGCCCTTGATACAGATAGCAGCCGTTCATGCCCGTAAAATCGGCAACGTCATTGACAATGACTGTACCTTGACTTTTGAAAAATTCGTACACATCAAGGTCTGCCTGCACATAGACAGGATTGCGTAACATCTGCGCCAGCGTGGGGCGTATCAGCTCTTTGCCATGGAACAAAATCCCCTGTTCGGCAAAGTACCGGGTAATGTCCCCGTAGGAAGTTGTGGGCTGGGCGTACATCTCAAACATCAGCCGGATATTGGCCGCTTCCTCCGGGTTTACCACCAGCTTCTTTGTGTTGATACCGTCCATCTTGATAGGCTCCGTATGGAAGCCGTAAGGGGCTTTCCCGCCCATCTTAAAGCCCCGCTGACTGCGGGAGTAGTAAGCGTCCGTTACCCGCTTCTGTATCGTTTCCCGTTCAAGCTGGGCGAACACGATACAGATATTCAGCATGGCCCGTCCCATCGGCGTGGAGGTATCAAACTTTTCCGTAGAGGACACAAACTCCACATTGTACTGCTGGAACAGCTCCATCATGTTGGCAAAGTCCAGAATGGAACGGCTGATACGGTCGAGCTTGTAAACCACGACCTTTGCAATCAAGCCCCGCTTGATGTCCCGCACCAGTTCTTGAAACTTCGGACGGTCTGTGTTCTTGCCGCTGTACCCTTTGTCTGTGTATTCCTTGCAGTTACCGCCTTTCAACTCGTATTTGCAAAATTCAATCTGGCTTTCAATGGAAATGCTGTCCTTTTTGTCTACCGATTGTCTTGCATAGATTGCGTCTATCCGATTGTTCATATTGTCGCTCCTTTTCTTAAAAAAGAAACGGAGCTGCTGACAGTTCTATTATACCGCCAGCAGCCCCGCAAATCAATGATGGGTTTGGAAAACCTTATGTCCCGGCTTCCTCACTCTCCCGCTTGTCGGCGTACTTGCGGAACACCTCATAAAGCTGCTGTTCCAGTTCCCGGCGTTTGGCTGCTTCCTGTTCCGGCGTGAACACCGGGGAGAGATTTTCCAGTGTGATTTCCTTTCCCTGAAAAGTCACGATTTCGATTTCCTTTTTGTATCTGATATTACTTATAAGATCACCTTTCCTTTCCATGCTGCCGCTGTTGCCGTTTCAGTTCCGCTAAAATCTCCGGCGGGATACGGTCAACCAGCCGCCGCATATCGTCCAGTTCGCTTTTTAACTTCGCCCGTTCCATCGTGTCATTCATCTTGCCTTTTTCGCTGGCCTTTGCCCTGACTTCCAGCTTTTCATTTTCCGCTAACAAGTCATTGATTGTGACCTTGTATTTTTTCAGTTGCCCGGAGAAGTTCTCCATCTGCGGAAACCACTTTTTCAGCATGGAGAGGGCTTCCTCTTTCTTCTTTCCGGCGTTCAGCGGGGTAATGCCGGAGAGAACCGCTTCAATGGCCCTCGCCTGTTTGGAGAGGTTGACCGCCTGTTTGAACAGCCGGGTGGGGATATGCTTCCGGCCCGTCTTGCTGGCGCTTTCCCCACGCTCCAGGTCGGGGTACTGCTCCACCATACAGGCGTGAAAATCGTCCTGCCACTTCGTCAGATTGGCCCGGTTGCCGATAATTTCTTTGGCGCACAGGCGGTTGTCCTTTGTCAGCGGCACAAAGACCAAGTGCAGATGGGGCGTTTTTTCATCCATGTGTACCATAGCCGAAACGATGTTCTCCCGGCCCACCCGGTCAATGAGGAAGTCCGCCGCCCTCTGGAAGTAGGCCGCTATCTCCTTTGGGGACTTGCCCTTGAAAAACTCCGGGCTGGCGGTAATCAGCGTGTCCACAAACCGAGTGCTGTCCTTGCGGGTGCGGCATCTGGCCTGCTCGATGCGGCTCTGAATGAAATGGTAGTAGCGGCCATCCGGCTTGACGATGTGGAAATTGTACTTGCTCCGGCTGGTGTCAATGTCCGGGTTGCTGGCGTACTGCTCCTTTTTCCGTTCATGGTGGGCTTCCAGCGGCCCCGCCGGGTGGCCCTTGTGCTTCTCAAATCGCAAAATTGCGTGTTGTGCCATTGAACTCCTTTCCCCATTCCATTCCTTTCCGGCGGGTTTTCCCGCCGAAAATATCTCTGATAGGATTGGAATGGAATGAATGTAAATAGATGGTTTTAATCTCTGTATTTCTATATACCGTCAGATTTCCGTACTTCAAGAGGATTGATTTTCGTACTCGCCAAGTACGGTTTTCAGCCCTCCGGCGTACCATAACCGGATTTCTTGAAGTCGGTGTTTGGAACCGCTTCATAGGATTTCGGGTAAATGCGGTTGGGTTTTCCACAGCCCTGTTTCTGGATTTCCACCAGCCCCGCATACTGCAACTCCCGCAGGGTGTTGACCGCTTTCTGCCGCCCGCAGCGGAGCAAAGCGACCACCTCGCAGATGGGGTAGTACAGGTAGACCCGCCCGTACTCGTCCGCCCAGCCGTTCTTCCGGGACAACTCCGCCCGGCGCAGGACAAAGGCATACAGCACCTTCGCTTCGTTGCTCAAGGGCTGGAATGTGGGTGCTTCAAAAAGGAAATTGGGGAGCCGGGTGAAACTGAACGCCTTTTCCGGCTGGTGAATATAAATCGTGTTTGTCATAGCGTGTTTTGTGGACGGTTAGAGGCCCGTTTTCCGGGGCGAATGATAAATGATACCAGCCGCCCCGGTTGAGGGCTTGCGGAGCCTTGCAAATCAAGGCTTTTCCCGCTCTTAACTGTCCACAGCAGACCTCCTTTTCCGTTCACTTTCTGTTTTCTGCCGCCTGTGAACTCTGGCGGCGCAGTCCGGGCAGTATTTGCCCCGGTTGGACTTCGGGACGAACACACCGCCGCACTCCGCACAGCGTTTCAAGTCCCTGTCCCGGTAAATCTCCGCTTCCAGCGTCCTGTCCAGCGGCAAGACCGCCCAGCGGAACCACTTGCAGCAGACGGAGAACGAAATCATCTGCGGACAGGCGCAGGTGTCGCCATCGTCCAGCGCAAGGCAGTTTCCGTCCTCGCAGTTGCAGCACTCCCGGCGTATCAGGCCGCTGGCTCGTCTCTTCTGGGGCGGGGTTATGCGGTAGGGGGAGCCGTCCGGCCTGTGTTCCAGCGGCGGCAGGTGTTGATAGGGTCTTTTGCTCATGCGTCCCTCCGTTTTCTTTGGCGTGTTCTGTTTCCAAGGTGCTTGTCCATCGATGAACTATCCCAAGTCTACACCTTTTTGACCGCCTGTGCCGTATATCCAAGAGGTAGGAAATCAGCCTGAAAAACTCCCTATTTCCACGCTCTCGGATTTGTGATATAATCCCATTTTCGACACTTGATAAAAAACAAAGAGGCTCAAACCATTGATTTTACTGGGTTTTTGCCTCTTTTTATATTTTTTGAATGTTGTATGGAATTTTTACTT
>NZ_JBQHSG010000037.1:0-18944 GCF_052066375.1 Bariatricus sp. HCP28S3_A7 | reverse complement strand
AAGAACCGCGGGGCACGCGGGGATAGCTTATTGATACTTAGCCCTATCGGGTTATTGAGTAAGAAGCCCCTACTTCAAAGCTTTAGGGCTTAAGTAGTGGGAGCATGTCACCTGCCAAGCATTTAGAAGGATGTTCTGACAAAACGATACGCTATTATAGGTGTAATATTGAGAAGATGCTGGAGTCAATTAACATACCGGTGATAAAGATATCTACCGAAATGTTACGAAAATATCTTGTAGAGTATCAAGCAATAGATAATTGTGGAAAGGTGACTATTGATAATATTCGTAGAAGCCTTTCCACATTCTTTTCTTGGTTGGAGGAAGAAGATTATATAATAAAAAGTCCGATGAAAAGAATTCATAAGGTGAAGACAGCGATTATTGTAAAAGATACTATTTCAGATGAGAAAGTTGAGATTCTTAGGGATAATTGTAATAATTTACGTGATAGGGCAATGATTGATTTCTTGCTTTCGACAGGAATTCGGGTAGGTGAATCGGTAAGATTGAACATTGATGATATAGATTTCTCAGAACGTGAATGTGTTGTTTATGGAAAAGGAGATAAAGAACGTAAAGCTTATTTTGATGCAAAGACAAAGATTCATTTGATAAACTATATCGAATCAAAGACAGATAATAATAGTGCATTATTTGTTTCTCTGAATAAACCACATAATAGACTTACTGAAAGTGGTGTAGAATTACGCTTGCGAGAAATGGGTAAGAAGTTAGGTGTAGAAAAGGTGCATCCACATAAATTCAGGAGAACTATGGCAACTAGAGCAATTGAAAAGGGAATGCCGATAGAACAAGTACAGAAGATACTTGGACATGAACAGATAGATACAACGCTTAGATATGCTATGGTAAATCAGAATAATGTGAAAATGTCCCATAGAAAATATATTTCTTAGTGATTGATAAAAAGAGAAATAAGGGTTATAATTAATTTGGCAAGATAAAATTATGATAGAATTTGGATAAGGAGGTTGCTATGATACAGATAAGACCAGTTTCGGACTTGAGAAATAAATTTCCTGATATTGAAAAAGCGGTTGGAGGAGGAGAACCGGTATTTTTAACAAAGAATGGATATGGTGCAATGGTTGTATTAAGCTTAGAGGCGTACTCGAAACTTACAGATGGTGTTGAGGCTACATTGGACGAGGCGGACAGATACGCATCAGAGAATGAAAAAAGATATACACATGAAGAAGTTTTTTCAAATCTTCGAAGGAGGGTAAATGGCTGATACACAGTATGAATTAAGGTATTTACCTTTATTTTACGAGGATTTAGAACAAAAAGTTATATATATCAGAAACTTTGCATAATGAAAAAGCGGCAAATGATTTATTAGATGCAGTTGAAAAAGCGATAATGGAAAGATTACCTATTGCGGAATCATTTGAACCATTTCGCTCTGTAAAAGAAAGGCAATACAAATACTATCGTATTTATGTTAAGAATTTTGTTATTTATTATGTTGTAATAGATGGTATTGGTTCTAAAAAAATCATGGAAGTTAGACGTTTTTTATATAATAAACAAGACCGTGAACAGTTGATATAAATCAATCAACTACGCGGTGAATTTGAATTTGTGGAGGTGTTCATTTACATTGCAAACATCAGAGAGCTTTAGATTAAGTGCTGTCCTGGCGTTTTCAGGTGGATTTCAGGATGCATATACTTACAATATGAGAGACCATGTTTTTGCAAATGCTCAGACAGGTAATGTTGTTCTGATGAGTCAGAATTTTATGCAAGGCAATGCGGTTATGGGGTTTCATTATATGTTTCCTTTGCTTTCATTTGCTGCAGGAATTTTTATTGCCGAGCAAATTGAAAACAAGTTCAAGAACAGTAAGGGCATACACTGGAGACAAATCATTCTGTTTATAGAAATACTAATGCTTGGCCTTGTCGGATTTATGCCACTCAAACTAAATATGATTGCTAATATGTTAGTTTCCTTTTCATGTGCTATGCAGGTGCAGACTTTTAGAAAAGTGCATGGATACGGATATGCGAGCACTATGTGCATAGGAAATTTAAGAAGCGGAACAGAAAGCTTATCACATTACCTCCGGAATAAGGATAAGGAATCTTTATATAAAGCACTTCATTTTTGGGGTATAATTATCATTTTTGCAATCGGAGCCGGAAGCGGAGGAGTTCTATCTAATATCTGGGGTATAAAAACGATTTTGGTTTCCCCAATACTCTTAACTTTCGTTATTATAATGATGATTAAGGAGTACCGGTAAATTTCAGTTTGACGATTTGATGCTTGACAAGTGAATTATAATAAGAAGAAAAAGATATCACTTCCCCAGCGTTGTAATATCTCTTTTTTCGTGAAAGAAAAGACTACTCTGCAACCCTCCATAGAATGAAAAGTAGTCTAATCCAATGCCCGGATAGAGGGTGATGCATCTCCTGTGTTTAGGGGGTGCAAAAGGGGGTGCAACCGTTGGATTGTATCAAAATGGTGGTTGCGATGAATCCCTGTCCGTGTGGTTATTTTCCATTGTTTCTCCATTGTTTTTTAGGTTCATGTTTCCCACATCCATCACAGGTCTGAGGCCAGTTGATTTTCCATTCAAAGTATTCATTTCTGGTAATCTCGCCAGATTTCAGTTCTTCTTTTCTGAGAACCCATTCTTTCATAAAATCATTGACAAGTCCATAATTAATCCATAATCCCACAGGCGGATGTGCAGGCCAGCTATCGTTATCGTGATAGCGGACAGAGGTATCTTCGCTGGAATTGCATTTTTCTCCGGGATAAGTTTCCATCTGGAACAAGTTTATAGCGGATGGGTTGAATTCATCGATCCAGAACAAGAGTTCCATGAATTCGGTAGCATCCATTGTCGTTGCATCATACAGTGTCCAAGGATTTACGTTCAGTATTTTTGCCATTTCGGTTACCAGTTCTTTTTTGGGAACCCGGTAGTTTGTCTCATACTGGGCAAGACGATTTGCTCCTTTTTCACCCCAACCGAGGGCTGCGCCAAGCTCTGCTTGTGTCATTTTCCGGAATGTTCGGATTTTTTTTATTTTATCTCCAATCGTCATATCAGATACCTGCTTTCCTATTGATAATACTATTTTTACTTCCAAAATACTTTTTTGTAAACAGAAACATTCGCCAAAAAGCGAATTATAATGGCGGTAAAGTTGGATTCGCAAAAAAGCGAATTGATGTACATTGAAAACTTCATGAGCTGTATAATCTGCCAACACAGATGCCATGACCCTGTAAGGCTTTATTCTCAGGCGAGCGTCGAAGATACTCCGGAAACGACTGGTAAGTTTGTGAAGAAGCTGCCAGTAATCAGAAATATTCTGATAGAGGTCAGTTGTAACACTGACAGCAGATGATACGAATGGAAGCCAAACCAAGTGCAAAATTTTGACTGAAAGGAGTGATGCCGAAAAATAACAGGGAAAGGGGGAGTGAAGCAATGAGGAAAGAGTTGGAATACGCAAAGAAAATAGCTGTGATTACAAAGTTATTTCATTCAGAACTTCTGTCAGAACAAGAATTTGAAAAAATCAGACGGAAACTGATGGATAGTTATCTGATTGTCGGGGAACGTAGTGATGATCCGATGAAAGCAATTGCATAGAATAAAGAAAGTTGAGGAAAAAACAATGGAAGATAAGGTAATACAACATTCGTTCATATTTAAGATTTCAGATAAAATGACAGCACAAATAAAGAAACCAGTTACACATAAGGAAAGAAAAGTGTGGCAGGTAAAAGAAATGGAGGAAAATTATGAGCATGAAACAGGTTCAGGTTTTAGAGGCAACAAAGGCAGCACCGAACAGTAATGGCAGACGTACTGCGGGCATACAGATTGAACGTATTCGCGTTGTAGCATACTGCAGGGTATCGACGGATGGAGATGAACAGCTTGGCAGCTTTGAATCCCAGAAAGCATATTATGAGCAGAAAATAAAGCATAATAAGGAATGGGTATCTGCAGGAATCTTTGCAGATGAAGCCATTACCGGAACAAAGGTCGATAAAAGAGAAGGGTTCCAGGAGATGATACGAAAATGTCAGAATGGGGAGATTGATATGATTCTTACAAAATCTATTTCCCGATTTTCCAGAAATACACAGGATATTATCAAATATGTACGCATGCTCCGTGACCGGAATATTGCGATTGTGTTTGAAAAAGAAAATATCAACACACTGGATATGAATGGAGAAATGCTTCTGACAATCTTAAGTTCTCTTTCACAGGGAGAGGTGGAATCTCTTTCTGAAAATGTAAAGATGGGTTTAAAAATGAAAATGAAGCGTGGCGAGCTGGTAGGATTCAATGGCTGTCTGGGATATGATTATCATCCGGATACGAAAAGTATCACCGTAAATGAGCAGGAGGCTGAAACAGTGAGGTTTATTTATAATATGTACCTGCAAGGCTATGGAAGCTCTACCATTGCAAAGAGATTGACTGAAATGGGTATAAAAAACAAACTGGGAAAAGTAGAATGGCATGATCATGGTGTAATGGGGATTATCAAAAATGAGAAATATAAAGGAGATATCCTGCTTGGAAAAACATTCACAGTTGACCTAATATCCAAAAGGCGGCTTGCTAATATGGGATAAGAAGACAGGTATTACATCCGGGATCATCATGAACCGATTGTTTCAAGAGAGGTCTGGGATAAAGCAGACGAAATCCGATTGAAACGTGTAAAACCAAGGCTCATGGAGAACACCGGAAACAGGGAACGTTATACAAGACAGTTTACATTCAGCAGCATGCTTGAATGTGGATACTGTGGTCATAAACTTTCCCGGAGGACAAGGCACCAGACAACAACAACGAAAAAACCAGTATGGCAGTGTATGAATGCAATCAAGAATGGAATCAGCAGTTGCCCGAATTGCAAAGCCATAGATGAAGTGATTATTGAAAATGCATTTGTGGATGCGTTCCAGCTTCTGGCAGACAACTTTGATGATGTCCTTGATTCAGTGTTGAACACCATTGAAGATGTATTGAAAGACGATACTGAATTAAAAAGAGTGAAACAGCTGGAAAAGGATATTAGTAGTATCGAAACGAAAAAAGCAGGTTAACAGATCTGCTGATTGATGGTAAAATAGAGCAGGAAGATTATGATGAAAAGAAGCTGAGTTTTCAGAGAAAACTTCATCAGATGACAGAAGAAAAGGCTTATCTGGAAGAAAATATCGGGCAGCAGAAAAATATAAGCAAGCGTATGGATCAGCTCCGTAAGACACTGGAAAATGAAGACATTCTGGATGAATTTGATCGTATTGTGTTTGAAAGCATTGTGGAAAAGGTAATTGTCGGTGGATACGATGAAAACGGGAATCCTTCCCCATATAAACTGACTTTTGTTTTGAAATGTAATCAGGATTTGAAAGTAAACGATGCAAAAGCAGAATATCGAAGTAAACAGAAAGGAAAAAAGGTGTCATGATGGAGCAGGATAGAAAAGAGTATTTGGATAAAGATGAATCGGAAAAAATGTGTTCATCAAAGATTGGCGAGGCTGGGGAAATGTGTTCTCCAGCCGATACCGACACATGTGGAGACGGTTGTTCTTTTACAACGGAAATAAGCGGTTTTTCAAGTGTTTGTATGGTGAGTTCAGTCTATTTGCCACCGATTTGCCACCCACAAAAATAAAACCATGTGAAAACAAGAAAAGCGGTTGAACATTGAGCAGTTCAACCGCTTTTTGGTTGTGCGCCTGTAACGATTTTTTAAATACATCAACAGCGGTCTGTTGCATCGCATCAGTATTGAAAGTATAAGTTTACAATGTGGTTTCGGTATTCTTGTATTTATCTTGACATATATATCGCAGTGTGATATATAATATATAACGAAGTGCGATACATATTACTGCGATGTATGAAGAACGAAAGGAGGCACTGACAGATGGATACACATATTAAAAAAGTATATGTTCCAATGACGGAGACAGGGTTCTACATCCTGTTATGCTTAAAAGAACCAAATCATGGATACGGAATTGTTCAAAAGGTAAAGGATCTTACGAATGGAGATATCGTTCTTGCGCCGGGCACAATGTATGGCAGTCTGTCCAAGATGGAAAAAGATGGATTAATCTGTTTCCTAAGAGAAGAAGAAAAGCGAAAAATATATGTAATTACAGATTTGGGACAAGAAGTACTGGAAATTGAAATGAAGAGGATTGAGAGATTGTATCGGAATATGAAGGAGATGAGATAATGGGAAAAGTTAAAACGGTATTTAAATTTTATACAATTCCGGAGTACAGGAAAGAAGAAGAATTCCTCAGCTCCATGCATAGACAAGGCTGGAAATTTACGAAAGTGACATTTCCTGGATTTTATCATTTTGAACAATGTGAGCCGGAAAATGTAACCTATAGGCTGGATTACAACCAGGACGGAGTTGCGAATAAAGCGGAATATGTTCAGATGTTTTCTGATTGCGGCTGGGAATATCTGTTTGACTTTGTCGGGTATAGCTATTTCCGAAAAGCATCCGATGAAGCCGATATGAATGAAGAAATCTTTTGTGATGATGATTCCAGACTTGATATGATGAAGCGTGTTTATAAAGGCAAGGTAATGCCGCTAGTTATCATTTTTTTATGCATAATCCTTCCACAGTTAATCATGAACACCGTGGGATATGGTAGCGGAAGTATCGTACAGGATGTACTTTCAATTACCTTTTTGATTTTAGGGATTCTGTATATTGTATTACTTGGTTCTTTTTCTGTTCAGTTTTATCAGTATGAAAAAAGTGTACATCCGGAGGATAATAGACGAAAAGTAAAGTATTGTGGAATTATGGCAGGTCTTGTAATAAGTGCATTCATAATGATGGGAGCAGTATGGTTCTCATTTTCATCAGATTATACGCTTCATGAGTATGAAAATGGGTTCATAGTAGAAGCTGACCGATTAAATAAAAGTATCGTGAAAGAATATAATTTGAAGAAGGGAGACAGCGTTGCGGTTTCTCATGAGGCTGAAGGCGGGGAACTCTATATCAGTATAAAAAAGGAAAATGTGGAACCTGTTTTTTATGGAAATACGTTTGGAGAATGGGATGATTTTTCTGTGAATATACAGGAGGATGGCTGTTATCAAATAACGTGTTCCGGAAAGAAAGCTAAAGGTACAGTAAGATTTACTATAAAATAAAAGTTCAAATATTGTGGGGATGGTGAGCTGGACATATCATGTCCCATAGGCGGATTTACGGACATTGCTCACTTTGTGTCCTGTAAATTTGTCATAGCAGGAGGTATTCTGTTCTCAGAAAGGAGGTCACAAATTTATGGATCAAGTAAAAATCGGAAGCTTTATCAAAGAGCTCCGGAAGGAGAAGGGACTTACACAGGAACAACTGGCAGAACAATTTCAGGTATCAAGAAGAACCATCTCAAGATGGGAGACCGGAGTTTCCCAAAGTTAAAGATACCACATCAATCCCACGCGGACTTTTGCTCAACCGATACAGCCGGAGGGCTGGATAACAAGAAAAGGCGGTATGCGCCCCGTGGAGGGGTAGCGTACCGCCTTTTCTTGTGGGGGTTTCCAAAGGGGGCAACGCCCCCATTTGGCACACGACTTTGCGAAGCAAAGTGTAGTGTGTTATACGCTCTGCCGGCGTTGCCGTGAAAATGCCGTTGCCGCCGGGGAGGGCAAGGGCATTTGAAGCGGCAGGAAAACAGGGCTGTGCTTGCGTGGCGTGGAGCCGCAAGCGCAGGTCTGGACTCATCAGCAGACAGGGCGTATATGAAAGCCCCAGTTCCTCGTCCTACGCTCCAACTTGTGGACAAAGTGTCCCGAAGTTGTGGCCACACTCCCGGAAAAGTAGCAGGACAACGGGCAACCGTCAAGGCTGAAATGAACGGGTTTACACCCGGCCTTGACCTCCGCCCGCTGTCCCGCTGGATGGGTGGACAAGGCGGCCAATCCCTCAAAGTGCTTGGCCGCTCTCTTTCTGATTTTGAGGTATTCAGTTTTTCAAAATTGAATAATCAAAATAAATTTTTTCGATTGAAAAAATTTTATTTGTTATCATCTTCAATGCCATATTTTTTCTTTTGCCGAATCACATAATTACTGATTTTTTCATCATATAGTGGATACTGGTAATCCAACTGGCATGCCACTTCTGACGAAACCTCCCGGAACAATGCCATACATTGTTCAAAGGATTCCCACATATGGGGATAGGAATCCATATTATAAGTGGACATAAGTCGTTCCCACAATTCCTCTGGGACATATTGCTTCATAAATTTATAGTTTTTTCCCAAACTGAAATGAAATCCCTGTTTGATACCAATCAGCCAGGAAATCATGCGAAGCAATTCTTTTCGTACTATATCATTCATATGGTCAATAGCAAAAAGAATTTCTTTGCGGCATAAGCCCTTTACTACATATGTTGTAGTATTCCAAAATTCATTACAGCAATCGTCAAACATTCTTTGAGTAGGCTTCTGCAAGTGGTAGTCTATATCCGTTGGTATTGGCGGCTTTACGATACGGTTGTCTTTATCCAACAGTAACTTTACCAGTTTATCCCATGTAAAATACTCGTCTATCAGTTCCAGCGGCAGCAAAGTTAAATCTATCTTAACATCATCAGTAAACAGCATTAAATATGAAAATCCCTTTTCTACAGCTGGAAATAATTCCATATCTTCCGGCTTTTGCAGAATCAACCTTTCACCAAATATATCTAGCCATTTATCATCACTTGTGAAGCTGTCCATATCCGTAACAAAAAAAGTAATATCAAAATCCTGAAAATCATCAGGCGGAATATTTGTATTTGTTCTAGATCCTTCCAAAGTAACCATGCGAATGCGTTTGTCTGTTTTTGCAAAATTCAAAACAATATCATAAACTTCCTTTTCTGATCTCATTTTTATCTCCTCCAATTATTGAAATAGGTGTGAAGCCATTTTAGGGCTTTCCCGCCTTGATTACCCTTTAGCAAAGACGGGCGGGACTGTCAACGGCGGCGCATGAAATGCGCCGTTCATCTTGACCGTTGACTGGCTCGGCTGGCTTTGCTATCTTCCTGACAAATGGGAATGTCTAAGATAGTAAAGACGTCCCACATGCAACTCTTTCTTTTATTGCGGAAACCGTATCTTTAATTGTGAATGTAGTTGTGTCTATGACATTTGATTCATATACTCCCAAACCGGAAAATTGCTCCCACATTGTTTCCACTAATTCAATATTTGTTTTTCTATCTAATTTTGAGCGTTCCACAGCTCGCTTCATAGTTTCTTTTTTACTCGCTCTTAATACAATATAGTGTACCTCGTAATCTTCTTGGGCAAGAGCTTTCCATGGCTCCAAAAACCATGGCCCGACAATCCCATCTACAATTACATCATATCCGCCACGAGCATATCGCTTTGCAGCTTCTAAAAAGGCTTCAATGACAACCAGATTTTGCTCGTTGGATTCTGGCAAATGTGGTGGTATTGCGCCTTTGCTTAAGTAATGAAAAAAGTCATCGGTGTGCATATGCACTGATTTATCCATATCTGATTCCTTTGCGACAATTGACGCAGTTGTTGTTTTTCCTGTCCCCGGTGAGCCTGTAATCACAATAATTCTTCCTTGATTCATCTGTATTTTCCCTCACAATTCAAATTTATCACTTTGTTCCTGCCTGCTCAATCATCTTCTTCGCAAACTGCTGGAACATTTCAACAGTTTCTTTATCCATCGGTGTAAGCTGTCCGATCTGTCCAGCTATCATCGCCGTTACATCGTCAATGGAAAGTGGTTTTTGTTTCTGTTCCGCCAGTGCGTCCCGCATGGCTTGGAACATAGCGGCGGTCACAGCTTCTCCCGGCTGTTCCCCGTTGTCAATGTCTTTCTTAATGTCCCGCAGGATAGCCAGGAACACATTTTTGATTTTTTCAATCTCCGCTTCATGTTCCCCTATCTTTTGGGCGTTCAAAAGCTGTAAATCCTGCTTCGCTTCTGCCCGGTGTTCCGGGTGTTCTTTCATCAGGTCGGACAGGGAAGCCGTTGCCATCTCGATAAGCTGGTTTCTTGCTGTTATGCCCTTTGCCGCCGTATCCTGAAAATAAATCCGTATCAAATCTATCAGCTTAGGAAAATTCCTGTGTTCCAACAGGCGGTTGAGGATTTGCACATCAACAGCACCCGTCACAAGCCCCCTCACGGCTCCCTCGGACAAGCCTAATTCAGAAATATCGTAGCTTTTACGAACGCTCACGGTAGACAAGCCCAGTATGTAGTCTGTCGATACCTTAAATTCCTTTGCCACACCTATGAGAATATCACTGCTGACCGTTCTTGTTTCGCCGCTGACAATGCGGCTCAACTGGGAAGCGGAAACGTCTATCTTCTCCGCAAGTTCCTTTTGTGTGATGTGGTTCCCGTTGCATAAATCGGAAATCCGCTGTCCGGGCGTTCCGGGTAAAGCCATAGATACGCACCTCCTCCGCATACTTCCATTATACAGAATGATTGCAAAAATGCAATTTCCAAAGTGTAAACTTCATCAAAATGCAATTCTCGCAATATTCCGGGAATTGCATTTTTTTCGTGTAGACTTAGGGTAGTTCATCGATGGACGGCACCTTGAAAACAGAATGACCGTCCGAAAAGGAATACCCCGGCTGGGGAAGCACCGCAAGGAGTCGGACTTCGGGACAAAATGTCCCGAAGTTGCGAGGAGCGTGCCAACGCCGGAACACGCCGCAGGAATGGGGCAGGAAACCTTTTCGGGGAGAACGGCAACGGAAAGCAAAATGGAGGGAACGCATGAGAGATAACCCCTATAAAGACTTGCCGCCGCTGGAACGCAGGCCGGACGGTTCCCTTTACCGCATGACCCCGGCGCAGAGAAAACAGGCGGCCAGCCTGATACGCCGGGAGTGCTGTTGCTGTGAGGACGGCAACTGCATTGTCCTTGACGATGGGGACACCTGCACCTGTCCGCAGACGATTTCTTTCTCGGTCTGCTGTAAGTGGTTCCGCTGGGCGGTCTTGCCGCTGGACGGGACGCTGGAAGCGGAGATTTTCCGGGATAAGGACTTGAAACGCTGTGAGGTCTGCGGCGGTGTGTTCGTCCCCAAATCCAACCGGGCAAAATACTGCCCCGGCTGTGCCGCCAGAGTTCACAGGCGGCAGAAAACAGAAAGTGAACGGAAAAGGAGGTCTGCTGTGGACAGTTAGGAGCGAAAAAAGCCTTGATTTATCAGGCTTCGCAAGCCCCAAACCGGGGCTGGTGGTATAAAGTATCGCCCGCCCCGGAAAACGGGCTTCTAACCGTCCACAAAACGCACTATGACAAATACCATCTATATCCATCAGCCGGAAAAGGCGTTCAGCTTCACCCGGCTCCCGAATTTCCTCTTTGAAGCCCCCACATTCAAGCCCTTGTCCAACGAGGCAAAGGTTCTGTACGCCTTTATCCTGCGCCGGACAGAGTTATCCCGCAAGAATGGGTGGGCGGATGATTGCGGACGGATTTATCTGTACTATCCCATCTGCGAGGTGGTTGACCTGCTCCACTGTGGGCGGCAGAAAGCGGTAAACACCCTGCGGGAACTGCAATACGCCGGGCTGGTGGAGATCCAGAAGCAGGGCTGTGGAAAACCCAACCGCATTTTCCCAAAATCCTATGAAGCGGTTCCAAACACCGACTTCAAGAAATCCGGTTCTGGTACGCCGGAGGGCTGAAAACCGTACTTATGAAGTGAGGAAATCACTCCCCGGAAGTACGAAAACCGGACGGTATATAGAAATACAAAGATTAAAAAGATTTATTTATATTCTATCCATTCCAATCCTATCCGAGCTAATTTCTGCGGGATTTTCCCTGTGGAAAACCCCGGATAGGAAAGGAATGGGGAAAGGAGCAGAATGGCACAACACGCAATTTTGCGGTTTGAGAAGCACAAGGGCAACCCGGCAAGGCCGCTGGAAGCCCATCACGAAAGACAGAAAGAACAATACGCCAGCAACCCCGACATTGACACAAGCCGGAGCAAGTACAACTTTCATATCGTCAAGCCAGAGGGCAGGTACTATCATTTCATTCAAAACCGCATTGAACAGGCCGGGTGCCGAACCCGCAAGGACAGCACACGGTTTGTCGATACGCTGGTAACTGCCAGCCCGGAGTTTTTCAAGGGGAAATCCCCAAAGGAGATACAGGCGTTTTTCCAGAGGGCGGCGGACTTCCTCATTGGCCGGGTAGGACGGGAAAATATCGTGTCGGCGGTGGTACACATGGACGAGAAAACGCCCCACCTGCATTTGACCTTTGTTCCGCTGACAAAGGACAACCGCCTGTGTGCAAAGGAGATTATCGGCAACCGGGCAAACCTGACGAAGTGGCAGGACGATTTTCACGCCTATATGGTGGAGAAATATCCTGACTTGGAGCGTGGGGAGAGCGCCAGCAGGACAGGCCGGAAGCATATCCCCACCCGGCTTTTCAAACAGGCGGTTTCCCTCTCCCGGCAGGCAAGAGCCATTGAAGCCACACTGGACGGCATTAACCCGCTGAACGCCGGAAAGAAAAAAGAGGAAGCCCTCTCCATGCTGAAAAAGTGGTTCCCGCAGATGGAGAATTTCTCCGGGCAGTTGAAAAAGTACAAGGTCACAATCAATGACCTGCTGGCGGAGAATGAGAAGTTGGAAGCAAGGGCAAAGGCCAGCGAAAAAGGAAAGATGAAAGATACGATGGAACGGGCAAAGCTGAAAAGCGAACTGGACAATTTACAGCGGCTGGTTGACCGTATCCCGCCGGATATACTGGCGGAACTGAAACGTCAGCAGCGGCACACGGTAAAGGAAAGGTGATAGATATAAGCAGAAATTTTCGCCGCCTCTGTGCGGCATTGTACCTTGAAAACTGAATATGGAGGACACTGGATGGCAAAAAGTGAAAGCGATATTTTTACACCCCGAACAGGGCAGGTTATACAAGCAGAGAACGGCACGCAGTATTTTGTATGTGGGAACAACCGTATAAAAATCTCCGAACACTTCGCCGCAGGCGGGAAGCCCCTCGGTGATCTGATTGTAGATGTGGTGCGGCATACCGCAGAAAAAGCCGCTTCAACCTGATAGCCCATCATTGATAACACGCCCACGCTTATGATATAATTGCCATAGAGCAAAAGTATTGTAAGCGTGGGTTGTTTCTTTAGAAGGAGGATTTTTACGGTGAAACAACCTTACAATACTACGATTTACAACACGGCGCTTTATATGAGATTGAGCCGGGACGATGAACTGCAAGGAGAAAGCGGGAGTATTCAGACACAACGCATGATGCTCCGGCAATATGCCGCCGAGCATGGCCTGAATGTCATAGATGAATATATCGACGATGGATGGTCTGGAACGAACTTTGACAGGCCGGATTTTCAGAGAATGATTGATGACATTGAGGACGGGAAAATCAACTGCGTTGTTACGAAGGATTTATCCCGCTTAGGCAGAAACTACATTCTGACCGGCCAGTACACGGAAATCTACTTTCCCAGCAAAGGCGTCCGCTATATCGCTGTCAATGACAATGTGGACACCATCAACGGAGAGAATGAGCTTGCCCCATTCCTCAACATTCTGAATGAAATGCACGCCCGCCAGACCAGCAAAAAGGTAAAGGCGGCCATGCGGACACGGTTCGCAAATGGCGCACACTATGGAGCCTATGCTCCGCTTGGCTATGTCAAAGACCCAGATAAGAAAGGCCATCTTCTGATTGACCCGGAAACAAGGTGGATTATCGAAAAGATTTTTGACCTTGCCGTTCATGGCCGGGGAGCCGCCAGCATTACACGGATTTTGGTCGAAGAAAAAGTACCTACTCCCGGCTGGCTGAATTTCCAGAGATACGGCACTTTCGCAAATATCTATGCCGGAGCGCCGGAGGAAAAAGCCTATGCGTGGACGATAGCGCAGGTGAAAAGTATTCTGAAAGAGGAAACCTATATCGGACACAGCGTCCACAATAAGCAGACCAACATTTCATTCAAAAACAAGAAGAAAGTACGCAAGCCAAAAGAGGAATGGTATCGTGTGGAGAACACCCACGAAGCGATTATTTCCGAAGATGTGTTCCGTCAAGTACAGGAGCAGATTTGCAACAGGCGCAGACGGCAGAAGAACGGCACAACACAGATATTTTCCGGGCTGGTAAAATGTGCGGACTGCGGCTGGTCGCTGGCCTATGGTATGAACAGCCAGAACAAAAATCCCTATGCCCACTACCATTGTAGCAAGTACGGGCAAGGATTGCACCAGTGTTCCATGCACTATATCCGCTATGATGTGCTTTACGCCTATGTCCTTTCCCGTCTGCAATACTGGTCTGTGCTGGCACAGCAGGATGGGGACAAACTTCTGAAACGGCTACTTAACGCCAGCGACAAGGAACGCAATACTGCAAGGAAGCGGCAGACAGCCGAACTGAAAAAGGCGGAAAAGCGCAAAGCAGAAGTAGACACCCTGTTTGCAAAAATGTATGAGGACTGGTCTGCCGGACGCATTACAGAATACAATTTCAATATGCTGTCCGAAAAGTATCAGGGCGAACAGCGAGAATTGGACGTAAAAATTGAACGGCTTCACGAAGCGATGGAGACCGCCGCCCAGACAGCGGTTGACGCTGAAAAGTGGATAGGTCTGATGAAACAGTATGTCAATCCCACAGAATTGACGGCTGAACTTCTGAATACGCTGATTGAAAAAATCCTTGTCCATGAAGCGGTCAAAAGTGAGGACGGAAGCCGGGAACAGGAAGTGGAAATCTTCTACCGCTTTATCGGCAAAATCGAATGACACATCTTGAGATACCCAACAATATCTTTAACTAAGGGAAACGGGAAGTAATTTGCCGGATTTGGATCTTCTCATTGAAATGGCGGATTATTATGATGTGGATCTGCGGGAAATTTTAGATGGGGAAAGGAAAAGCGAGAAAATGGATAAAGAATTAGAAGAGACTGTATTAAAAGTTGCAGATTATAGTAATGAAGAAAAACAGAAATTGACAAGGCGTATGCATTGGTTGTTTATCGGAGGATTTATCGCAGCGGTTATTTATATGATTCTGGTGTTCAGTGATCGGGCGGATAATTTCCTCGGAGGATTGTGCCTGGGAATTACATTTGGCATGATGATCGTTGGAGTGATTATGACGAGTAAATATGCGGCCCGGCTCAGAGCGTTCAAAATGCGGCTTCTGCATAGAAAGTAACAAGGAAAATCTGTTGGACAGATGATAATGGGAATAAAAAAACACAAGGGCAGGAGGTCCTTGTGTTTTTTGGCAAACATCTTTTTCAATTATATGTCTTTGGACGAGAATCCTGCTAAACCGAAGGCAGCAGGGCCGCCATGCGTGGTAATCACTCCGCCTGCCTGAATCCAGTTTACCTGGAGAAATCCACATTCTTTTGCAGTTTCTTCAGCACTGATGCGGATTTCGTCCTGCAAACCGATGGTATATACAAGCCATAGAGTATCACGCTTCAGAGCATAGCTGTCGGCATAATCTTTGATAAGCTGGGAAGCGATCTTTTTCATTTCCCCGCGATACTTTTTGGTGGCAACCAGCTTGCCATCCAGTATTTCAATGCAGGGATGGAGGTTTAAAATGCGGCTTCCCATGCACACTGCGTTACTGACACGGCCACCGGCACAAAGAAATTCCAGATTATCAGGAAGAAAACACATTTTCGCGCGTGCAATCAAGTCATTAGCGGCCGCCAACACTTCATGGATGGATAATTCGGGATTCTTTTTCAGGAGTTTGGCAATTTCTATAACAATGGCTGCCTGTCCTACAGAGACCTGTTTGGTGTCGATGGCGGTGACATAGTCTCTGTCTTCTGCGGCAAGCATTGCACTTTGATAAGAGCAGGTGGTTGCTGCGGAATAAGCCAGATAAAGAATTTGCGCTGTCGGATTGATGTTGTGAATTTCATCAAATATATTTATGAAATCCTCAGGGGAGCTTCCGCTGGTTCTTGGAAGTTTTCTGGTGTCATGATAGTAATCGCAGATCTTCTGAACCGGAAAAGAACCGTCGTCAAGTGTTTCTGAGTCAAAAGCAACATGCATGGGAACGAGTTGTATGTCATACTGAGTGGCAAGTTCAGGGGTCAGATCAGAACCGGTCTCTGCAACAAGAATAATTGGATCCATAGGAAATCTCCTTTCAGGTGTAATTGCTTATTCTGTCTCAAAACAGAACACTAATAATAGAACACATAGTTTCAAAAACTGCGTCAAGATTTTTTTTGAACAATGTGAGGCGGCGGGAAATGAAAAGACTCTTTATCTTGCTGCATAAAATCAGAAAATTTTATTTTACTTAAAAAATATTTGGAAAATATATTGACATAATCATAGAAGAGTGATAATATAAACTTAACAAAAGAAAAGAAGAGACAACTTCAAAAAACAGGAGGTAGGTCCAATGAAATAGATAATTTGAATTGGACAAAATCAATAGAAAGAGGGGTTATACAGTGAAACTTCTAGAATATCATTAAAAGAGCTATTTGATTTGTAAAGAAAATCAAATAGCTCTTTTTTTGTAATGCCGCGGTATCGGAAAGAGAGTGCATTTATGTAATACTATACAAAGATTTACAAGATGGCAGCAGTCAATAGCTGCCCTTTTTCTATGTGTTTTCTACCCAAGATTTGTCCAAGATTGCATGGACAAAGATAAATTATGATAATATGAAAATGTGAAGAAACTTTGATTTTATGCGGTTTGTTAAACAATCGAAAATCGTGATAAAACAATAACTTTTAAACGACAAGTTCAATGACAAATAAAGAATCTTCCTTTAAAATAGTAACTAGAAAGAAAAATGGCAGGTATTTTAAGGGAGGAGTTTATTATGGGCGATAAGATACTGGTGACACAGGCGTTGGACGAAAGAGATCTTCTGGTTAAGAAGATTGCTGATAAGATTGAAAAAGCAAGTTTTGTTGATACGATCAAACCGAATGAGGATAAAGTCTACGAAAAGCGTGTAGCCAAAGAAGTCTATGCAAAGGAAGCTAAAGCGGCATATCAGCAAATCATGGATCTGATAGATCGTTTTCAGAAACTGTCAGATTTGGAAGAAAAGCGGAGTACACTTCTTGCGGAACTGGATACACAGATCAAGGTTTCAAATGCAACTACGTTTATTGAAATAGCATAACATAACGATAATAATGCGTGTAATCGTAAAAATGTGTCTACATTATGAAAACTTCAAACTCAACTTCCCGATAACAGGGGCAATATTTATTGTTTTTACATTACTGGATCGTAAATTGTGAATTGATAACTCTTTTGACTTGAACTGTATTTAGTGTATAAAGAACTTTTGTTCAGGCATAGAATTGTGCCGAAATCCATGTGTAAGGTTATAGTGATAAGCTGATTGACTGGAAGACATCCTCATGGCTGTAATGCAGGCATATAGACTACGCGCAAAGATAATATGAAATGATGCTTTTTTGGAAAATGGCTGGCTTTTGATGAAGCTGGCTGTTTTTCAAAAGAAGGAATGAAAGGGACAACAGAAAGAGCCTGAATCGTAACGAATGCACTGGAATCGGGGGTGTTACGGTGCATAATATAAATTAATTAGGACAGGGAAAGAGGAAGAACCATGAAAAAGCGAAAGAAGATTGAAATTATTACAAAAGCAATTACTGAAATAGGGCTATGCCGCTGTTCCTTTTCGTATAGCGAGGACTTTTTTTATTATTATCCAAATGAAGTAAATAAAAAATTTTTTTTGGGACAAACTGAAGCAGATTTTCAATTAGATGGCTATTGTATACGTAAAATGTCACAACTTAAGAAAGTTGAGGTTAATACTAATAAATGTAATGAGATTAATAAACGATATGGTATTACAAGAGGTATTAAGGCACCGGATATTGATCTGTCTGATTGGAGGACAATTTTTGATTCCTTAAAAACGAAGGAGCAATTTATTATTGTGGAAGATGAAATTCATGGAGAGTTTGCTATTGGCGTAGTTGTCAAGGCGAAGAAGAATAAACTATTTCTCAGGGCGTTTGATGCAGATGGAGTATGGTATGATGATATACTTAAGATTCCTTACTCTACTATCACAAATGTAGAATGGGGAACAAGATATTCTGATATGTGGGAAAGGTATATGAAGGAAAGACCGTAACCGTCGGAATTTGAATATGCTAAATCTACGGGAAAGAGTGTATGGTACCCGGAATAAAGCAAAGTATTTGTGTTACGGTGAGAGTTGAATCCCGGTTAATGTGAATTGATTTTTACGAAACTCCAGAATGCCTTCGTCGCGCATACGTCCCAGTTCCTTGGAGAGGGCGCTTCGATCCAGGTTCAGATAATCTGCCATTTGCTGGCGATTAAACGGAATTCGAAACGTAGTTCTGCCTTCCTTAACGGCCTGATAGGAAAGATAAGTCAGGATGCGGGCACGTGTTGACTTGGGGGTGGTACAGAAAATGCGGTTTGAAAGTACCTGATTTTTCTGTACACAGGCATTCAGGATGTTTTTCATAAACTTTCTTTGCCAGGAATCATTCGCATACAGCGGATCTGTAAGAGCACTCAGATTCAGAAACAGAACCTCGCAGTCTTCGGCAGATACGACGTCTACCATTAAAGGCTCCCGGCTGAGCGCATAAGTTTCCGCAAAAATATGACCGGCAGAAACGTTGCTCAGGATGCTGCGATTCCCCCAGAGATCATTGATTTCAATATTGACTGTCGTCTCGCAAAATAAAGTTCCTGTCTCCTGCACAAAAACAGCGAATTATTATATCAGTTCCATAATGATGTCTCTTTGTACGTGCCTGTAATTACGGCGCGCTTTTTT
>NZ_JBQHSG010000036.1:0-19442 GCF_052066375.1 Bariatricus sp. HCP28S3_A7 | reverse complement strand
CATAATGTTCAGCCAGTTCCTGATAAGTTTCATTAATCTGCTGGTCTCTCCATCCACCATTGTGAACAACTGCAGTCTTGCAGTTATCCGGTACGAGAATCTTAGCAACACTGCCTGTTTTCTACCTGTTGCGTAGATTTTTAGGTAATTGTATTGTCATTTTGTTGTCACTATTTTCAAAGAATACTCCAAGCTTCTTATTGCATCTAAGCCAACCGATACCCCAACGCTTACTACAATTTATTTACATTGTTCTATCGAAACCATATCACCAATCTTCAAAACACACATATTTTTCTTCTCACCACCATCCAACATACATTCAAACTTAGTACCTTCTTCTTTGATTTCGATACACTGCACGTTTTCTTGTATTTCAACTGCTATTCCCAATAAATTAGAAACTGCATTTTCTAAATTGCTTATATCAATATACCAATCCATCTTTTCTATGTGCTGCCTATTCATGTCTCTATTCGGTGTTAATACCATATCGATTGAAACATATATTAAATCATTCTGCTTCAATTTTACTTGCACTTCCTGTACTCGTGACATGTTCATACAATCAAATGGATGTCTGCCTTGATGTTCTAAATACATCTTGTACAAGTAAAGCATATATGGATGTTTCAAACGGCATATTCTTCGTATTTTATACTCTACAATACCATTCTGCTCTTGATCGCGTACATAATCGTTCAGCCGAAGTACCCTACTGGACTGACTACTATTTAGTATGAGTTCCAATGCAGCGCTCTCTTTTTTATTTATGGCAAACAATGCTTCATAATACGAAACTAATTCCTCATATAAAGTCTCATAATATGCTGGCTCAACACCACTTGCATTATATTGTTTTTTATTAATATCCAAAATGCATTTTCCATCGTCATTGAACTGACACAATTGCAAAATCTGATTTTCTATAAATTTTCTGGAACCATATCTTACCTTCAAAGTCTTAATGGTATCATCTTTATTTTTCCGGAAATTTGAAATAAATAAAAACTGTCTATTCAGCTCTACACTACCATCAAGACTACTCTGATTTACAGTAGTTGCGTTAACCAATTCGGATATTCCATTCTTTCTCTTTCTCGTGGAGCTATTCATCATATCACAGTCTTGACCAAGCAATATGTAAATTTCCTTTTTTATTAAAAATATGTCTCCAGATGCAATGGGCTCCCTATATTTATTAACACTAAAATCAAATGCTTCAAAAGTATTTAAGTCCAACATTTCTTTTGAAAACTCTAACTTTTCATCTTCCAGCAAGCCTATCAGACGTGTCATCCCGGCAACTGTTGTAAGTTCTTGAATATCACTTAGCTTATACTCAAATAAAAGCTTTATCCAATTTGTAATAACTTGATAATTAGTTATACCCTCATAATCTGCCATACTCGACAAATAATAAGCAATATTTTTATTTCGAACAGCCTCATCAAAAGCATCTCCTAACACCCTTTGATAAATAACTTTCAAATCTGCTAACATATAACTATATGAACTTTTTGTCAATGCTGCTTGAAAAACATTTTTAGGCTCTCCTTTTTTAATATACTCAAAATATACCTTATCTGTAATACAATCGCTGTTATCAAAAGAACTATATATTAACCCTATAATATTCAGCCTTCTTTTTTGTTCCGATTGCAATTTTTCGATATAATTTACTATCTCTGTTGCGCTTTTTTTGTTTTTCATTTGGTCATCTATTATGCACACCATCATACCTTGGGAACCAAAAGAATCCTCAATATACTTCTTAAAATCAGCTTGTGTGGCAGCTGTAAAGTCTCGAAAAATTCTATATTTTTTCCAATGCGCCTTATTATGAAGGAACTCGTCAAACAATTCTTCATACAAATTGGGAATATCTACACCCACTCCATATGACGCCAGAATACTTAATGAATCTTCTTTATGAGACCAACTATCCATATCAATTACACTGTATTTTTTCTTGACTTCTTCTAATACTTCAAAATATTCTCTTTTTTCCTGTATTATTTCAAATGATGTTTCAATATCATTATATGGAATTTCGTCTTCCCAGTTCTCTATCGCATCAAAAACATTGTCAAACTCATTTACAAATGCTTCCAACTGATCTTTTCCTGTAGAATTTATTTCGCCAATCTCACTTAACATTCTATTACGATTAGTTATTGACATTCTAGCAAGACCATAGCAAATTTCATTTTTTCCAGTGTTTTCGATAAAATCATCTTCAAATATAACAATATTCTCAACATTCAAAACATTAAACATTTTCTCATATGCAATTTGTTTTTCCAACTTATTTCTCCTCAATGTTTAAAATCAATAAAAACTTAAATTTGTTACCATATTTATTCCTTTCATCCAACAATTGAATATCTGCGGAAAACGATCTCATTAATTGTTGTACAATATAAAGTCCCATCCCTCGACCTTCACGATTAGGTTTCCCTGATTCTAATGGCTGAAAAAGAATATCTTCCATACTTTTTATTACACCTGTTCCTGTATCATAAACAATAATTTCTTCGTCACTAATATACTCCACCACAATCTTATCGTTTTCGTCAGAACCATAACTAATGTCATCTAATGCATATTTTCTTCGTCTATCAATCCAATATGCCGCATTAGTAAACAAATTGTAGAAGACATGTATCAATACACCTTTAGGCACAAACCACTCTAAATCATTTGTTTTACACTCAATCTGTATTTTTTCCTCCTGTAATTGTAAAAGATTATCCTCAATATTTTTTACCAGTTCCGAAATATTCTGGTACTCAAACTCATCATATGTTCCCTTCTTTATAAATGTTTTTTCTAGGAAATTATATAAATTCCCTACATCAGACATCTTGTTGGATATCGCATCATAGCTCCTACGTATAGGATTAACATGCTTGTTAAACACTCCTACATCTTTTTTGTCTACAAAATATTCTTTCATGAACTCAAAATGAGGAGTCACATCTGAAATCTTACTGGTTTTACATACAGAATCCAATTCGTGCGTTATGGTCTCTGTTATTAATCCATTTGCCATTAATTTAAAATTATTATATGCCTCTACCTCTACTGTTTTTAGTTGCTCAGATGCTTCATTTAACAAAACTGTTGCCTGCTGCTGTATTCTCTTCTCTTCTTCTATGTGGTCTGATGTTTCTTCCATAATAGAAACTATTTTTTCGACAATCTCTTTGCTAATCACATCCTTTTGGCACTCTTCTTTCACAGCATTTATAGCTTTTTGTAATTTATCTGAAACATTTTGGGTTTTCTGTGAAGCATTTGTAATATCATTAAGATTCTTTTTTACTTGTTTCTTTAAACTTACACCCAATAAGCCATTTTGCTCAAAAATTGTTCTTAAAATGTTATTTGCACTTCTATTTAGCTCATAAAAAAGTTTATTAAATATAACATTTACGACCATTTTAAATGACTCTGATGTATCATTCTGTATTATATCCAAACGTGAACTTATCTCGCGAATATATTTTTGCTTTTCATCTGTCAACGACACATATCCTATAGTATTTCCCAAATCAAACCTATACCATTGTTGCCCCTTTGTTCTAAATTGCTGTAATTTAATCCAATCACTTTCTTTGTTTCCCAAATATCCTATTCTATATTTACTTCTATACAATTTTATTCCATTATTTTCTGCCAAAAAAGTTTTTAGATCTTTAAGATGAATTTCTATGTCTGACTGCTTAATTTCTTTCACAGCTTCAATAATAATATGTTCCCCTATCGCAGCATTTTGTTTAAAAGTAAAAATTTGTCCATTTATTGGTATTATTGGTTGCAGACTATTTAGAAGTATTCTTGCACACTTAAGGCTATATTCTTTTCTTAATTCTTTATTCTCTATACTTTTTTCATACAATTCTTCGTATACTTCCGAAATTACTTTTAATAGTTGTTCCTCTGACATACACTTAACAAGTACATTATAGATTTTATCTTGATTGTTCTCCAACAATGTTGCATAAAATTTATGTGTCTTCCTTAATCGTTTAAAAGCTTCCGGTTTCACCATAGCCCTGTGCACACGTTCTAAATACCACGGTTCCAAATCTAATGAATACTGCAATACTATTTCTTTTTTTTCATTTATCAACAGCTCAAAGTTGTGCTTACTTTCAGAAAATTGCAACATTTCAACATTGAAATCAACATCCAAATTCTTATTTCCATAATACATTGATATTACATTTTTCTTCGATGTTTCAAATGGTGAAATCAAAAAATTAATAGCAGATTTTAATTCACGATTAACTGGTGTTTTCAGTTCCTGTCCTAGCTCTAATGCTAACTGCTCTGGTATTTCTATAAAATCATGAATATTTATATTAAAAATCCAAAGCCTCGTATATTTACCCGCCACTTTCTTTATTTTAATTGACGGTACCTTCCCACCTTCTTCTGTGTATCCAATTTTCTCCCAATCAATAAATGTTAATGTTGCAAATGACTCATCCAAAGAAGCCGTTTCAATCAGCAAACATGTTCCCAATCTTTGCGTTGCTAATCTTCCTATTCCCTTTTCACCAAGCATAGCATCCTCTTCTTTTAGCTTAATATCAGTTCCCACCTCTAAAAAACCTTTATTAAGTTGGTTTTCATTCATTCCCTTTCCATTATCTTCAATAACAAAAATTGATGTAGCCTTTACTTTTTCTTCTAAAAAATTATATAATTCTTCTGGTAGCCCAAATATAAATGCGTTACTCTTTTGTGCCTGTACAAAATCATTGTAAATATGCAACCTTATATCTGATGCTTTTGCATCCAAAGAGTTCTTTATAAGCTCAGTTACTGCAACATCTGATGTTGTAATCAAATCTTTCCCCAAATGATTTATTACCCTAGGATTAATCACTATCTCTCTATATTCTATCTGGCTCATGTTTTCCTCCTAAATCCCAAAAAATAATCTTATTTTTTCAGCAATTTTGCGTGACATCAAATATGGCACACCGTTTCCTACCATTTTAAACTTCGCACTCAGGCACACAGTAGTCGGCAATACAAACCATGCAGGTAACGACTGAATAGCCATTGCTTCTGCCACACTTAAGCGACGTGTTCTATATGGATGAAGATGTACCTCATTATTTCCATAAGCTGCTGTAGGAGAATACTTCCATCTGTGCAAACGCTTGAATGATTTCCTACTAGTATCTCCTTCTTGTATTGTTAACATTTTCGATTTTCCACCTTTAACTTTAAATACATCTTTTCTGTTAGAATGTCTATATACTTTATTTTTCCTAAACCACTCTTCTACTGTTAACTCTTTGGGAACATCATATTTAAATTTTCTTTTACTTTTTTCACGATATTTCTGTGGTTTTGGCCAATTCATTTTCTTCACTGTCTCGGAATCATATGGCAAATTTGCATTCCACGGAAAAGCAAATGTATCATTCACACTTATTACTTTTCTGGCTAATTCAGTACCTTTCAAAACGCCTATCATAAATATTCGGTCTCGATCTTGAGGCACTCCAAAATCCAATGAATTCATCAATCGTTCAGATAATATATATCCGTTGCGTATTAATTCACTTTTAAGCTCTTCAAAATACTCTCGATGCTTTTGCGTTTTTATCAGTCCTTTTACATTTTCGAACAAAAAGAAATCTGGTTTAAAGCGACAAATCATATCAATATAGCTTTTTGCCAATTTCCCATTTTCACCTTCCCTACCTTTATTTTTCCCTCCTATGGAGAAATCCGGACATGGCGGACCACCTATAAATCCAAGCAACTCATTATTTTGTCTTTCATCGTCAATGTATTGTTGAAAAATATGTTCTCCATTGCCACTCAAAAAATAATTAATATCATTTACATGATATCCATATACAGGTTGATTATAATTGCGATTTTTTCTCGCATAACAATATGAATCCATAAATTCCTGTTTGAATTCATTAACAAAAACAACTTCGTATCCTGCATCTTGAAATCCTAAATCCAACATTCCAACACCGGCAAAAAATGAAAATATCTTCATGTCAATCCCAGTTTCCTTCTATACTAAATTCTTCCTTTTCTTTGAAAGTCATATCAAAAATCGCCTCTTCCACAACCTTCACACACTCATCTGTATGCTTCTTTATATCATCTCCCCAGAACCGGATAACAGTCCAGCCTTCGAACAGCAATCTCTTATTTATTTCATCATCCCTCTCTCTATTACGGGATATTTTGCTAATCCAGAATTCGCTGTTATTGCTTTTTTCCAGTCTTGGTTTTAAAACTTCCCAATCTTTCCCATGAAAAAATTCGCCATCACAGAAAATTGCTATCTTATACTTTGTAAGTACAATATCTGGACTTCCTGGAAGTTTTTTATAATTCTTACGATACCGATATCCTTTATGCCACAAAGCTTTTCTCAATAAAACTTCAATTTTTGTATCCTTACCACGGATATTTTTCATATTCTTATGTCTCTGCTCTTTTGTTAAAACATCTGCCACAAAATCACCTCAACAATCAGCTTTGTATTAACTTAGCCAGTTTTTCTATTTCTTTCATTTCCTGCCGCACATTTATGTTCATCAAAGTCTTAACATCTATAAGAATACCTTGAATCTTTTGATATTCTTCAGAATTATCTTTCCAGTTACTAACTGCCTCACCTACTTTAAGCATTTCTGGATTATTAGGATTCTTACCTTTTATAGAATCAAAAGGCATAAGAAATGCATTGTATACCTTCATGTTGTTGCCATGTTTTTTCTTAAACTTTTCTTCATTAACCACATATTCTCCATATGTAATCTGCTTGTTAATTGATGTAGATTCCGGCAAATCCCATGCTTTACCAGTCACTCCGAATTTATAATATTTTGCATCAAGAATGTATACATTACTTCCGCACAACATAATCGTGTCTGGTTCCAACGAAGCATTGTCATATCTATCTCCATTCACATACCAGACTGTCTTTGGAAAATAATCAGCTTTATTTTCAACACCAAACACTTTATCAATCATTTTTTCCCAAACATACTCAAAACGATAGGTTCCATACCGGTAGTTCTTATCAGAATCTTTGTCACCTTCAAAATCAATTATTGCCAACATATGCCTAAACAACATTCTGTTTCTATCATTAAATGTATTTGCAATCTTTTCTTTAAGAACTGACCGGAAGACCCTTTCCCGTTTCTCTATTCGTGGTTTCTTTGGCATCATTTTTGTAAAAAGCCATCCGATTCGTTCAAAGCTCTCATACACACAATATTCATGTATTAACGTAATCAGTTCATTTTCCTTTATACTATTTTTCTTTGTAACGAAGTCAAGATAAAACACATCCGTATCCTGTACATACGGTCTTTGAGTTTTTATTGTCCTGTTCCAATTTACCTTACCTGTTTTTGCAATCTTATATGAAACTTCCTGTTCCCTGTAATATCCTTTTGCAAAAAAATCTTTGATTAGATAAATATATGATTGCAATGGAAATTCTACTTCATCAAAGCTGCTGCCTTCTGCCAGTAGCTCTGATTCTCTACGCTCTGTATTTGCAGTAAGCGTCGTAAACAGCAATATAATGTCCTTCCTCAGTTCCTTGTTATCCTCTGATATATGGTAACCCATCGGGAAATTGATACTAATGTCACCATCATCACATCTTAGCCCCACAAAGGTATCCATTTCACGATTAGAATTCACTCTGCATTTACTTCTGATATCTATTTCCCTCAAAAGATCACCACCTAGTTTTCATCATTTTCTGTATCCTTCTGCTGCATTTTTGAAAGCATCTTTTCATATACACTTAATCTCAACACTGCAGCCAGCTTATCAGTTGTAGCTGTTTCATATGTAACAACAACATCTTCCAAGGACTTGCAATTTTCATTAAATATTGCAATCTTGTCCATTTTGAAAGCATCATCCCATAAATATTTAAGGACTTTTTCTGGAAATCTGCTGACTTCCAATTCTTTTTTCTTTGCAAAGTATGTTCCAAGACGCTTGTCTTCAGAGCTTGCCATATCAACATTAATGTCAATAACCATATCATTAATTACCGTGGCGAATGCGCCCCAGCTTACCTTTGTACCAGCGATTATGTCTTTTGAATGGGAAGATTTTTCAAAGTTATTTTCTATCTGTCTCATATTCCATCTTCTCTGGAATGCAGTGTCTAAGGTGAATACATTCTGATCTGCAGTATTCATCGTTGCCAGAATATACATATTTGAAGGTATTCTTACGGGATGTTTTTCGTCTTTATATACTTCTTTTGCAACCTCATAATTTGAAATTCCATATTCACTCTCACCCACTTCTTCAGCAGGAAATTCATCTTCGTCCTTTCGGTCAAGCAACTGGAATATCTCACCAAATATTGCTGGTGCATTGCCGCGATTTAATTCTTCAATCACAAGATAATAGTAGTTTTCTGGATCATTTTCTGCTTTCTTTAACATTTTAGTAAATGGTCCCGGTGTAAATATGTATTTCAGCCTATCATTACCAGCTTCATCTTTTTCAACTCTAGGAAGAATCTGACCAACAAAATCAGAATACATATAATCTGGATGAAATACCACACGCTCCATATATTTTTCATCAGAACAATATTTTGTTTTTATTTCATGACTCTTTCCAGCTCCCGGCACACCATACAGCAGAATATTTTCAGCACCAGTTTTTCGCACACCAGATATTTTTTCTGCTTTCTCCGGTTCATCCCCGTCAGAAATAGAAATGCCATATGAATTCTTATTAAGACATCTGTAAATATTCAAAGCCTTTTGTAATTCTGTAGAATACGACTCATTCAATCCTGCTGCCTTAATAATATCTGGTGCTCTAAATTCTTTATCAATGATATTTTTTCCATATTTTATTCCGAAAATATGGATAGATGCCACCTGCATCTTATCCTCTGCATTACTATACATTTCAAAAAGAATACTGCCCAACTCTTGAATTGTAAAATCTCTCTTTTCAATCTTTGAATCTTTAATTTCAATAAGCTTTTTAATATCTACTTTTGTATTTGTAGGCAATTTATAAAACTTATTATTAAGCACTGAAAGATGATATTCCCCTTTTGTTTCATCAGCAGCTTTAATACCAATACAATCATAGAACAGTTTTTCTTTATGCTTCAGTAATACCAGATAATCTCCAGTATGCAGCATTTTTCTAAATGTCACAAAATCCGAGTCATCTATAGTAGTAAGAGACAACTGTACTTGATCCGCCTGTTCTTTTCTGCGGCTTCTTACTATGCTGGCCCGAACACACCTGCTTTCATTTCCATCAAAAACTATTCCACTTTCCTCACCATCAGACAAATACGAAATATTATCTTTATAAATATAAAGCGGTATCTGTGTTATGAAGTATTTCTTCAACTGCTCATCTCTATCATCATAATTGCACTTAAAATAGCCATCAGCCATCAAATAAGGGAACATATTCATCTGCTCACCAGATATTGCAATATGAGTCTGATTTGTTGTTCTTCCCTCATCCAATGTATTAGATGTTTCAAGTCTTTTTACTATTATTCCATCATATTCTTTTGCTGAACATTCCGGGATTATATTTTTTATTATCTCCATTGCTTGTGAAAAATCCATCAAACATTACCACCTTTCATATAACGTTTAATTACCTGCGCGATTGCTCTTCCCAAAAGTGGAGGGACAGAGTTTCCTATCTGCATATACGTTTTGGTATATGCTCCTCTAAAGAAATAATCATCAGGATACGACTGAACTCTCGCAGCTTCTCTAGGAGTAAGACCTCTTGCCTGTGTGGGATGAATGTACATATTGCAATCGAACTTCATATGCGCCGTTATAGTCTTGCAGACTTTGTCATTTTCCAATTTGAAATATTTATCCTTAAAAATATCATTTCTTCTGGCATATGGCATAATGTCTGCAATCTTAGGATCATCTGAACGATCTCCTTGAGCCATACGTCCATAAATTTCTATATCCCTATCATTATTGTATCTTGCCTTGTGATTTGATACTACAGCTACCGTTCTACCTTGATTAATATATGAGATATATTCATTAGTATCAGTAATATTATTTTTCTCTATTTTATATCCACTTTCTACTGAACCAGTCTCCGTCGCATTCTTGATTCTGGAAGCTTTTAATTCTCTAAGCGCAAATAAGGCATCACCAAGATTATGTTCCGGAATACTTTCACTAAGAGCAAATATCTCACTGAAAATTTCTTCGTTGTCAATACCAATGCAGTTTCCAATATATATCAATCTTTCTCTATTTTGAGGCACGCCATAATCCTTAGCATTCAAAACATGACATTCTACAGAATAGCCGATATTACGGAAATCCTCTTTTACCTGTTCTGCCACAGACAACATTCCTTTAACATTTTCCATAACAAAAAACTTAGGACGAACTTTTTTCACAACCTCCACATAACTTTTATAAAGATAATTTCTTGGATCATCTATTAAACGCTGTCTGTTAGCCATACTGAAACCCTGACAAGGTGGTCCACCAACTACAATATCAACACTTCTACCGTCCAACAATTTTTCGAGATTTTTAACTACATCTTTGATATCTCCCAGCACTATGTGGTCCCTAGGTGTCTCCGGATGATTATGTGCATATGTATCCACACAACAGTCTTGAATATCATTTGCAAGACTTGTTATAAATCCTTCCTGTGAAAACCCTAATGATAATCCACCTGCTCCACAAAACAAATCTATCATCTTTAAAGAACGATTGCTAACGTTCTTCCTTGCATTTTCAATATAAGTATTACAATACTTGCATACCGGACACTTAGCGCAATTCTGTTCTTTTTCATTACAGATAACAGCTAGTTTTTCAAACGCTGCCTTAAGCTCATTGTCACTTTGTACATCATCTCTGTAGTGCTTCGCTCTTGCTGCAAGAAACTCTTCATCTATAACTTTTGTAACGCGTTCCAGACATACATCTATAGATGTACTTTTTTTACCACCCAGTCCAGATTCAGCGAATGCTATAAACTCACTTTTGTCATTTTTGTATTCCATGTCAATCTACCCACTCTCCAAGTTTTTTTAACGTGTCCTTTACGGATTGGGCAACTGCTTTTGATACATTTACTGTGACTGCATTACCGAATTGCTTATATGCCTGACAGTCAGACACCGGTATCTCAAAAGAATCCTCAAATCCCTGCAATCTTGCACACTCTCTTGGTGTAAGTCTTCTTACCCTTCCCTTTTGTGTTACATAATTATCTTGACAGGCTCTATGCATCTTTGCCATAGTTGCACATAATGGTCTTGCAATCTTTAAATCTATCTCTGATTTTGCCTTATATCCACCTGTTCCATCGGATAATATTGTAGGCAATATCTTGTCCGATAAAAAGTACTTATTATCCACATCATGTTCTAACAGATCCTGTAATGTTTTATTGAGTTCCTGTTTCATTGGAAATTCATATTCCGCTGCTTGATTATCGAAGCATACAATATATGTTCTATTTCTAGTTTGAGGAACACCATAGTCTGCGGAATTTAATATTTCACAAAATACTTTATATCCCAATACATCCTGCAATACTCGATGGATTTCCCTATATGTTTTTCCTTTATTATGGGTTCTTAAAGATCGTACATTTTCTAAAATGATTGCTTTTGGTTTTTTACCTTTTTCTATTTTATCATTCACTATTTCTGCAATTCTAAAGAATAATGTTCCTCTGGTATCTTCAAACCCCTTCTGCTGCCCCATCATACTAAACGGCTGACATGGAAATCCTCCAATCAGCACATCACAATCCGGTATTTCTTCTAAAGGAATTTCATTTATATCACCTAACACAATGTGTTCGCCAAAATTAGCCTTATATGTCTGCACCGCATATTTATCAAAATCATTTGCCCACACAATATCATAGCCAGTATCTACAAAACCTTTGTCCAGCCCGCCAAGTCCGCTGAAGAATGATACTACCTTCATCTATTCTTCCTCCTTTAGCTTGTTACTTTTTATGTATTCTCTAATCCAAGAACCAATTTCAACAGAGGCAGTTTTCCCTTCGTTGCGCAACAATGTCATAAATTCATCTTTAACTGCCGGTTCAATTGAGATTTCTATTTTCGCCGTTTTTATTCGACCTGCTGGTCTACCACAATTACTTTTCTTTTTATTTGTCATTGCATTTCCCTCCGTTTAATATACATATTATATAATGTTTTTATCAGGGTGTAAATAGGCATTTCAGAAAACTTTCTGTATACACTTCAACGCTCTCTTGATATAATATATATAAGTCTATAGAAGGGAGAATTGTTGAATGTACAGACAAATTATTAATGAACTAAACCAATTTTTGAATTTCATAAATATACCTGGTATACCACTTAATCCAGACGCTTTCCAGGGAGTATTGGTTAAAAAGCTTTCTAATCAGAATATTATAAAGGATAAACGAAGAATTAATGCAGGAGATATAGTTTCAACTGTCAATCAGACCCACATAGATATTACCGGGCGCCAGGGAATGCTATTTTTCTTTGAAGAATTGAACAATACCACAACATCTGTTCAAAGTATCGATATTGATTTATATGATAACAATTTGAAATATCTTCATGAAATCGACCATGCCTCAAGCCAAATTGACGCAAAAGGGAACACCTATTTTGTCCGCCAAACAACTAACCTGCCTCCATTTTTATCAAACTGGGATTTAACACTCCATAGTTCTGCCTATAAAAAATATGGACATACAGGTGACCAAGTCCAAATTAATATCCCCGATTCTGAAGAAGCTTTTACCCGGCTTCAGAGATATTCATTCCAAGATGATGCCCTTGTCATGCTAAGATATGATTATTTGCGTTACGTTGCTGTTCTCGTCCCTTCTGAACTTTGTGCTAACTTATATTCCATTACAAATACGCATGGCAACCAGAATATAAACTTCGCGGCATTAAATCCTGCATATAATCCAGTACTAGCGCATCAGATACAGTACGAAACCATTTCAAAAGATGTAAATTATGATGATATCGATGCTATTACATTACAGAATACACTCAACAACAACCCAGGTGCAGGCACTGACATTGAGAAGATTGTAAAATCCCGCGTTTCACAGGGTTCTTTCCGAAGACTGCTGCTTCTCGAATGCCATCAATGTAATCTTTGTGATATTTCTACCACGTCAGTATTACGTGCCAGTCATATCAAAGAATGGTCTGAATCCTCCAGAGAAGAACGTATTGATGCGAATAACGGTCTACTCTTATGTGCAAATCATGATGCTTTATTTGATCGGCATCTAATATCCTTTGAGCCTAATACGGGAAATATTTGCATATCGGCATCAATTGATAGTAATCAGCGAAAAGCATTGAACCTTTCGGAATCAGCCAATCTTTCTATGACAGATCGCATGAAATCCTACATGCAGATACACCATAAAAAATTTATTGAAAAAGAGAATCAATAATATTCAATTGCGAGATGTGATTACCATCATACATCTCGCAATATTAATTTTCACCTTCCTCTCCCAACATTCTTGACTTTCTCCCCGATCCACTCCATGAACTTCTCCAGCAGATTAATCCCACCAATCACAAACTGTTTCATAAACTCATACGCCTTCTCCAGCTTGTCCTTTAGGCTACGATTCTCCTCCCGCAATATATGATTCTGATACCTCAGTTCTATCACCTGCTCTTTCAGATAATCATCTCCATCGACCGCACCCAGAAGTTCTTTCTTAAGCCTTTCCGCCTCCTCCAGTTCAAATTGCGCCTGCTCAGTCTGCAATTTTGCAGTATCCGATATCATCATCCACTTATCTGCCTCTTTTTGTGCCACCTCAATTTCCTTCTGTTTATCTGTGAGCTTATCCACATTCTCATAATACTCTAACCGCAATTCAGAATTCTTAAGACGTAAATCCGTTCCCTCCAACTGTAATTTCTGAGTTTCAGCCTTGGTATCATCCAACATCTTTTGAGCTTCGGATTGTTCTTTTCGAATACTGACACGCTTATTCTCAATTTCCTTTTCCAGAGATTCAATCCTTTCCTCTTTTAATTCAAGAACAACTTGTGCCCCCTCTATCTCTTCTTCAAGTGCAGCCACTTCTTTTGCCCGCTCCTGCTTTTTATAATCCAATACGGATAAATGCTTATTGTGTGTGTCTTTCTTTTTCCAGTCAATTCCGTACCGGCTCATAATAAGAGCAATATCATCTTTCTCTGCCTCCGCCCACTGCTTCCATTCGGTGTTCCCTTTGCCTTCGCTTACAAATCCTCTGGTAGCAAGTGCCGCCTTAAGACTCGTCTTAGTTTCCAGTCCTCTTTTGCAACCGGATACCCAAGGGATAAAATTCAGATGCAAATGTGGTGTTTCCTCATCCAGATGAATATAAGCACCAATCACATAAAGCTGTGGATTGCGAAGTTGAAACTTTTTCACATAATCCTTCAGTACCCATGTTGCAACCTCTGCAGAAGAACTACCTACTCCGGTATCATCCCTATTGCCTATCTGAACGATAACCTCATAAAATAATTTTTCCTGCTTGCTTCGGGAAATCTTATCATAATAACTTTTAATCTGCCTGTCCTTGCGTTTCTGTTTTGCATTGTATTCCTTAAGTGCCTTGTCAAACAATTTATGATAAGCCTGCTTAATATCCTCGTGGATAAGAGTGATGTTATTCTTGGTACGGCTGGCATCTACATTGTCAGCTATAAATCTTCTAGTGTTGTGCCCGATGGAACCTTCCCCATTCATGAAACTTATTGTTCTTTCCATTGTCAAAATCCTCCTCTTTTGGTATGTAAATAAGCACCTCCTTCTTATCCGTAATGAGTGCCGGATACGGCACGAAACAGCAGATTTCCCTGGGAAGGTTTTGTTACTTTTGTCAAAAGTAACGCAAAAGCACTTTTGACAGCTTCGCAATCAAAAATGCAGACCCGAAAGCGGGTTTTGCGCTCCTCGCCGGAGTGGCTATACGGCTCTCCCCGCCGGATAAAGCTCCCTTTTGGGAGCTTATAAGTCGCGGATACGCGACATATTATTTACCAGCCACAGCTCCGATACAGAACTCCACTTATCCCCTAATGAAAACAATTCACCACATCATGCAGAACTACTTCCTCTGCTATCATTCTCGCCTGAGTCCGTAGCTGATACATTTCCACAAAAGAATTCGACTGCTTGGGTTTATGTTTACGCAACCACTCATTTTCAATATCCTCCAGCAATTCATAAGCTACTTCATTTACCTCGGTCGCCTTATCATGTAATTCGCCAAATCGTACCAGTCTTCTGTATCGCTGCGGATATTCCTTCTGTATGTAATCCATCCACATACGACCATATTTTCCAACATCTGTACTGTTTTCCTCTCCACCTAATGTAATCAACGGATAAAAAATGCCCTCTTTTTCTATGTATTTCACACCTAATTTTTCAAATAATGTTTCTTCGCTCATATCAGTCACTTCCTTTATACAAAACATCTGTTATTCCTCATTTGGTACTGTAAGTTGCTTCATATCTGCCAATGTTCTCGGTTGTTCCTTGAAGCCTTCCAATATTTCCAGCATGGAGCGGATGGGAGTAAGTAACTCCCCATCCATATCCGATGCCTTTTCTATTCTTTCAAGTTCATGCCCAATTCTTTGCAGGTTCTGTCGGAACTGCACTAACATCAACGGATTGCCTGTAGCAACCACCTTTTGATGAAGAACACTCTGGATTATATAATCCTGCTTAGTACGAAATCCGCTGAGCTTCACTCTGTTATTCAGCTCCTCGTTTTCCTCCGGTGACATGCGAAATGCTATTGTCACATTTCGCCACCTGTTTTTATCGTCTCTATTCTTTTCTGACATTGACTAACGCCTCCCTTTCTGTTTCCAGTTGTGCTGCCATATCCGTCTGCACCGTTGGAAATAAATGTGCATAATGATATGTGATATCAACCGCCTCATGCCCGACTCTTTCCCCTATTGCCAATGCTGAAAATCCCAAGTTAATCAACAGAGAAATATGAGAATGTCGTAATCCATGAATTCGGATTCTCTTCACTCCTGCAAGCTTTGCACCCCTATCCATTTCATGATGCAGATAACTTTTTGAAATGGTGAAAATTCTGTCATCATCCCTTATTCCATAAAGACTGCTTATGAAATCCTCCATCTCAACAGCAAGAAAATCCGGCATAACAATTGTTCTGTTACTCTTTGGTGTTTTCGGGTCTGTAATTACATCTTTGCCTTCCAGTCTCTGATATGACTTGTTTATCCGAAGCGTTTTCTTTTCAAAATTGAAATCACCCGGTGTCAAGGCAAGCAGCTCACCTTCACGAATACCAGTCCAATAAAGTATTTCAAATGCATAATAGGAAATAGGCTTATCTGCCACGCACTCCAAAAATGCCTGAAATTCCTCCTGTGTCCAGAACTCCATTTCCTTATTTTCTTCTTTGCCCATAGTTCCGGCTTTTCGTGCCACATTATCCTTTAGACCATACATATTTACCGCATGATTTAATATGGCACTTAGCTGATTATGAATGGTTTTCAGATAGGTAGGGGAGAACAACTCCCCATTATCCTTTTTCAGCTTCATAATCTCATTTTGCCACTGGATGACATCCGAGGTCCGAATATCATCCAGTTTTCGCTTCCCGAAATAAGGCAGAATCTTTGTCTCAATGATGTGCTTCTTTGTCAGAAAAGTATTGCGCTTTATTCTTGGCTCTAAATCCGTCAGATAAATATCCACAAAACTTTTGAAGCTCATACTGATACTCTGATCCTCTTTCAGTTTGAAATTCCGCTCCCATTCAAGGGCTTCGCTCTTCTTGGCAAAGCCCCTCTTGGTTTTCTGTTTCCTTGCTCCGGTCAAATCCTTATAATAAGTTCTCACCTCCCACATTCCGGTCTTATTATTCTTGATAACTGCCATCTATCCCACCTCCTTATCCGTAGATAGCCCGTAGATTCGTTTCATAAAATACTGTGTACTGACACGTCCTTTTATTGTCACGAATCCATCAGCCTCAAGTTCCGCATTCAGCCGTCGTATCAGTTTATAGGAATACGATAGTGAAACTCCCAGCATTTCCATTACATCCTGCGCTGTCAAAAATCTCTTGTTCTCCATAAGCTAATGCCTCCTCTCTTTTGTTTTTATTATTCAGTTCATTTTTGAACGGTTATGATGTGTATTATATTAACAGTTCATTTTTGTACTGTCAATACTTTTTAGCAAAAAAACATTTCACTTTTGTACTGTTAATGATATAATGTACGCGAAGGCAAAAGTGAGCATGGAGTTTTGCCGATTGACATGCGAAACATGAACAAGCGGCAAAGCACCATGAGAACGCGCCCGCAAGCGAGGAAAACTGAAGTTTTTTCAAGTTTTTGCCTTCGCAGAAAACGTATTTAGTATTAATGTACGATGCATGATTTGTACCTCGTGTCTCCGTGCATGCTACAACACTCATTCCACGAATAAGGAGCAGTTAAGATGGGCGAGAAATTCACCAGCCGGGTAGGCTATTTGATTCGAAATTTCAGAATTGCATCTGATATGACGCAAAAGGAATTAGCAGATAAATGTGGATTAAACGAATCCACCATCCGAAACTATGAACTTGGAAACAGATATCCGGATGAAGCGACTTTATTAAATATTGCAAACAATCTAGGAGTCAGTTTTTATGCATTATCTGACCCTGATGTTGCAAATATATTCAGCGCACTTCATGTGCTGTTTGACATTGAATGGGCATATGGATTACGCCCTACTATGAAAGGTGAAGAAGTTTGCTTTAAATTTGAAGAGCGGCTTCCAAATGCCGGTCCCCGTCCACAGGAAGACCTTGATAACTTCCGAAAGATGGTTGAGTATTGGGCACGTTTACGAGACAAGCTGGAAGATGATGAAATATCAGAAACGGAATACTATCTCAAAGAGATAAAGTACCCAATGAACCCAACAGACCCAAATAAAGAGTACACTGTCTCATTGAATCTTGATGATGACGACCAGATACTGGTTCAGAATATGAATGAGGATGACGATGCAGAAGAAACTGCTGAATTGTTAAAAGACTTGTTTCCGGATTTCTCTTATGTGAAGAGGAAAAGGAAACCCAAAAAAGATTAACCCTCGCGAAATTTACATTGTCTCTAAAAAAGATAAAGGAGAATTCAACATATGGAAATGAATCAAAATCAAATAATGGAACTATTGGATACATTATATGAAAAATCCATAAACGGCATCCCTAAAGTAAGTCAACCTATTGATGTTTTAGCCAATGATTACTTATCAAAAAATAATTCAACAGAAAAAGCAGCAAGACAATTTGTAAATTATCAAGTTGCTAAGTGTACAACTTCAGGATTTGTAACCGGATTAGGCGGACTTATTACATTACCCATTGCCATTCCCGCAAATGTCAGCAGCGTGATGTACGTTCAAATGCGTATGATTGCCTGCCTTGCATATATGGGTGGTTATGATACTAATAGCGACCAGGTACAAACATTAGTTTATGCTTGTCTTGCAGGCATTTCTATTGATCAAATAATCAAACAAGCCGGCATAAAATTTGGAACTAAATTTACTACTGCCATGGTAAAAAAGATTCCCGGTACTGTATTAACAAAAATCAATCAGAAGGTAGGATTTAGATTCTTAACCAAATTTGGAGAAAAAGGTATTATCAATATTGCTAAACTAGTGCCTGTTGTTGGCGGTGTCATTGGTGGGGGATTTGATTTAGTAGAAACCAAAGTTATTGCAAACAGAGCATACAAAATGTTTATTAAAGGGGATTTTAGTGCTTTAGACGATAAAAACGATGATAAATTCATAGATGCAGAGATAGATATTATCGAAACACCAGCAGATAAAAGTAATTCTTAGTACGCACAAATTATAAAAGGAGGTATCTTGCCCATGACACCAGCGGAATGGCACTCAACATTATTTCAATTTATAGGTTTAATATTAAGCCTTGCTACGTTTATTGGATCCATAGTAGCAATATATTATACATATCAAAATCTCAAGGAAATGAAAAAACAATTAGCAGAACAGAAAAATCAATATTTTGAACAAAATAGAGGAAATCTTGTTTTCTATATTTCTAAGAATAGAGAAAATATAATTCATTCGCTTATAATTAAAAATTTCGGTAATTCTCCCGCCAAATTAATATCTTTAAAAATTACTCCAGATTTAGATTGGGGTAAATCAGGAGAAACTGGGTTAAAAGATTTTAATGATATTGGGGTCAAAACCATAAATAAATTTGCCCCTATTCCTATAGTACCTTGAAAAATTCATATTTTGTAGTATATCGCCGGACTTTTTGGGATATATGCTGGATAT